>NZ_JBHZPF010000078.1:0-14707 GCF_042787975.1 Peribacillus sp. YIM B13482 | reverse complement strand
AAAAAGGTAGATTTCCTCAGAATAAACTGAGAAAAACTACCTCTATTGGCCCGAAGGGACTTTTTCAGTGCCCTCCTTTATTGGTCGGTTTATTTTTATTGAAACACTTTATTTTTATTGGCGGTTTCTGTTTTAATGCTACGAAACATAACTAGCCCTTATAACATTCTCTAAAAGGTGATTCTTTTCCTTTTTATTGTTTGCGTTCGTTTTAGTATACTTATACAAACGTGATATGATAATTTATAGCATTTCTCAATGAAATGAATCGACCCTTATGCCATCCTTCCCTTGCACAAAGACTACAATGTTCTTTTTGTGACTACGTGATACTTCGCATGTCCATTCCTTCTATAAACTCAACAAAGGCTTTTACAATATTCAACTCTAAAGATTCCTTATGGTAGAACATCCAAGTCTTACGAATAATTTCCTCCCCATTTTTTGTTTTAATCTCAAATTTATGGATATTTTCCAAATCATTCAATATCAAGCTTGGCAGAATTGCGTAACCTAAACCATTCGCAACCATCTTTTTGCATGTATCAGCTTTATCGACATTGATGCTGACTAATGGCGGCCGGGAATAGTTTTCAGTCCACCAATTATCCACTGTGGTTTTTAGTAAAGGATCAGTGTGATAATCTATTCTCGGTAAAGTTGGCAGACTGCTAATATCAATTTCTTCTTTAGAAGCGATACAAATCCTTTCTTCAAAGAGCAGTTTCTTTTGATCTTTCCAGCTGTAATCCCCTTTTACAATGCCAATATGTACATCTTGATTGTACATTAAATGGGTAATATGACTGCTCAAACCTGTTGTTACCATAAACTCAATATCAGGGTACTGGTCTTTAAAAAGCTTTAATAGCCCAGGGAGTTTATAATCGGTAAAGAAAGTTGATACACCTAATCTCAATATACCGGATACCTTATCCTCCATATTTAGAACAGTTTCTTTTATCTTTTGGATATTCCTTAACATCTCCTGAGCACTTTTTACCAGATATTCACCCTGTGGGGTAAATTGAACTCCGCGGCGGCCTCTGTTAACGATTCGAACTCCAAATTGTTTTTCCATCGCTTTCAATCGATTCGTCAAAGCAGGCTGAGAAATATACAATACTTTAGCTGTGTTTGTTATATTTTTCTCTTTATAAAGAGTTTGTAGAACTATCCAGTCTCTTTCATCCATAAATTTCACCCCTGAATGATTAGAAATAACTTTTATTTATGGTTTAATATAATTTTTCAATATTTTATTTATTTCTATGATTATACTATATTTATTGTATGAATTTGATGTAGCAGTGATTTATTTTAGATTGGATGAAAGAAGGCCGTTTATATGAAAAGAAACACTTTTATTCGAAACGTTTGGTTTATAGCTATAAGTAGCTTAGGCGGATTTTTTCTCTCGTTGACAGGTCTCTCCATTGGATGGATGATTGGTACATTTCTGTTGGCAGCCTTACTGTCATTTTTGAAGCCATCACTACTTAGGCAAGATGCCGACCAAAGGGGAGTGCCAAAATACTGGCTATTTATGGGGCAGTGTATTTTAGGAATTGAATTAGGACAGAAAATAAACTTGTCTTTTTTGCATATTTTTAGTGAACATTGGCTGACCATTATTCTCATGCTTATTCTATCTATCTTTTTTTCTTTACTTTCTGGTTTTATTCTTTGGAAGTATAGTAAAACTGATATGCTGACTAGCTTTTTTGGAACGGCTCCTGGCGGATTGTCCGCTATGCCAGGGATTGCGGAAGAGGTAGGGGCAAATACTGCTGTCGTCAGTATTATCCAAACAATGCGTGTTTTATTAGTTATACTTATTATTCCAATTTTTGTCTCTTCATGGGCGAGCAATCCAGTAGATCACGTCATCCTTCCTGCTCATACTAGATCACACTTTGAAGTGGAGAAGCTACTTTGGACTGTAGTATTAATGGGAATTGCATACGGCGGGTACCGCTTAGGCAAGTATTTAAAATTTCCAGCTCCTTGGTTGATCGGAAGTATGGTTGGAGTTGCCGTTTTTCAATCATTAAGCGCATTGTATATGGGTCATGATATGGTTTCATGGTGGCCGCATGAAGTGATCATTTTGTCGCAAGTTTTTATTGCGGCAAGTATCGGCTCCCGTTTTGATAAAAACATGTTTATAGGCTTAAAGCGGACGATAATTGTCGCCTTTTTAAGTACGATTGGTCTTATTTTTTCTATGATTATTTGTGCTATTTTTGTTTCAAAAGTAACGGGGATCGCTCTTATTACCGCTGTTCTTGCATTCGCTCCTGGTGGTATTGCTGAAATGACAACTACTTCTGTTTTACTAAATGCAGACTCTACATTTATCGTAGTGGTGCAAGTACTTCGAATTATTATTGTGTGTATTATATTGCCACCATTTTTCAGGTTGTTAAATCATCGGGAGCAGACAAAGCACTTATATTCTCAAACATCCGCTTAACTTTACATGCATAGGATTTATTTTGTTCGTATAATAGTAGTAAGGAGAATCGAGATGAGTCCCATTACAAGAAAAAGGAGTAGAGGTATCCTGTGGATCCGCACGAAAGAAATCTAGATATATTAGCATTAAAAATGAAAGATATTATTCAATCTTCTGGATATCAAAATGAAGATATTATCTTTCTTTGCATTGGTTCAGACCGTTCTGTAGGAGATTCATTGGGCCCTTTAGTTGGGACGATGCTTAAAGAACATCAAGTGCCTTATCGTGTTTATGGCACATTGGAAAAACCTGTTCATGCATTTAATTTAGAAGAAACATTAAAAGAAATTAATAAACTATTTAAAAAACCACTTATTTTTAGTGTGGATGCTTGTTTAGGTAATCAAAATCAAGTGGGTTATGTTTTCTTGAAAGAAGGACCTCTTGTACCTGGGAAAGCCCTTAAAAAAGTTTTGCCTGATGTGGGAGATTATCATATTGTAGGGATGGTCAATTATATAGATCCGTTACCAACTATGCAATTTTTAAATGATACTCGTCTATACACGGTTATGAAACTTGCGGAAACAATCGTAAAAATAATTATTCAAGCGGCTGACTAATTTTCTGTAACTTAAACGGGGCTGTCGCAAAAACCAGTAAAATTGGTTTATACGACAGCCCCGTTTCACTTAAGGTTTGATAATTAAGTGATAGCACCCGTCAAAATAGCAACAATGATAAGGACTAATGAACTAATAAGAGCCCATTTAAATGCATATCGCTGTAGTTCCCCGATATCTTTTTTTACCATTCCTACTATTAAAAGAGTCGATGCCACGAGTGGACTTAAAAAATGTATAGGCTGACCCAGTACTGATGCTCTGGCAACTTCTAAAGGACTCACTCCATATGCGGCTCCTGCTTCAGCAAGAATAGGCAAAACGCCGAAGTAATAAGCGTCATTGGATAAAACGAATGTAAATGGCATGCTAGTCAAGGCAACGACCGTCGGGAAGAATGAACCTAAAGAATCCGGAATGATGGCCACTAATGAGTTTGCGATGGCATCAACCATTTTAGTACCTGAAAAAACCCCAGTGAAAATACCAGCCGCAAATACTAAGGTTACTACAGTTATAGCGTTTCCAGCATGGGCCACGATTCGCTCTCTTTGCTGCTCTAAATTTGGATAATTAATGACTGAAGCAATCACAAAACCTATTAGAAACAAAACAGGTACCGGTATTAAACCTATTACAAGAATAACCATGACTATAATCGTTAATAAAAGATTGACCCATATTAATTTAGGACGCTTTAAATCATCATCTATGACGGAAGCTACCGCTGCCTCACCAAGAGCTAATTTCATTTCAGGAGCAGTGTTGATATGGACAACACCAAGCTTTTTACGCTCTTTTTTCCCAAGTACATATGCGGTAAAAAGAATTGAAGCCATTCCTGCTAACAATGTTGGGATAATCGGGACAAAGAATTCATTTGCATTCAGACCTAAAGATGCTATTGCTCTTGTGGCAGGTCCTCCCCAAGGAGTCATACCACTCATGATACTTACGGAAAGCATAGATATGGTAGCAAGAATAAGGGGATTCATACCAAGCCTCAAGTAAAGCGGCAGCATAGCAGAAACAGTAATCATATGTGTCGTGGTTCCATCGCCATCTAAGGCAACAGTCATTGCGATTACCGCAGTTCCTATCGCTATTTTAACTGGATCTCCTTTCACAATTTTTAACATCGACTTGATAAGGGGATCAAATAATCCGGCATCAATCAGAACTCCGAAAAACAAGATGGCGAATAATAGCAAAGCAGCTGAAGGTGCAACAACTTTTAAACCTTCAAGCATCATGTCCCCGAGTTTGGTACTAAATCCACCAATAATGGCAAAGACAATCGGGACTATCGTCAAGGCTGTAACTGGAGACAAACGTTTGGACATAATTAAGTAAGTAAAGATAACGACCATTGAAATTCCAAGAAAAGTAAGAATAATATTCCCTCCTATAAAGAAATCGCTTACAAAATGGAACAAGTAGGCAGGAAAAAATATTTAATATTATTTACCAACCTCATTGTTCTGTTTTTTAAGAATAGTACAAATTTTTAAATAAGTAAAATACATGATTTTTTATGTATTTATAAAAAAAAACTTATAATCCCTTATGAAAACAACAAAAAGCACAATGAAATAGACGGCATTTCATTGTGCTTTTTCATTAAAGATTGGCATTTTTATTTAAAAAATCAATAAAGTTTTTTACGGAAGATAGCTTTAATGATTCCTGGTTATACATTAACCATGTATTTCTTAATACAGGTTCTCCATTTTTGTAGGATAATCCGTATGTATGCAGGTTATCAGATGGCTGCATGCATATTTCTGGCAAGATGGAAACGCCAAGATCGTTTTTAACCATTTCTTTGCACGTCTCCTGCCGATCTGTCTCCATAGTAACTAATGGGGGTTCTGAAAATCTGTCATGCCACCAGCCACTCATCAAATTTTTTAAGGAGCTGTCTGTTTTATAATTAATAAACGGAAGCTCCGGTAAATTTTCAAGATCCACCTCTTTTTTAGAAATTAAACAAAGTCTTTCCTTGTGTAGAAGTGTTTTGATTCCATACCATTCATAATTACCACGTAATATTCCTAATTGAACACTAGAAGCGTCAAGAAGATGCATGATTTCTGTACTCCATCCTGTATTGACATTAAATTGAACATGAGGAAATTGGGTTGAAAACTTTTTCAATATTTTAGGGAGCTTATATTGAGCGAAATTACTAGAAACACCCAGACGTAGCGTGCCTCTCACTTCATTTTGCATATTTAACATATAATCTTTCGTTTTTTGTAGCTTTTTAACCATTTCTTCTGCATAACCAGCTAAATGTATGCCTTCAGAAGTAAACTCAATCCCACCTTTGATTTTATAAAAAATACTTGTTCCAAAATCTTTTTCTAAATTTTTAAGTCGATACGTTAGCGCTGGCTGCGAAATATATAAACGCTCTGCGGCACGGGTAATATTTTTTTCTTCATATAATACCCTTATCGCGGTCCAATCTTTTTCGTCCATACTACCCACCCCATTTAATTAGATTATAAAAATTTTTTTTGTTTTTTAAAAGAAAATATCTATTTTACTTATAATTTAATTTATCATACTATACTTTCAAAGGAACCGGTAGTGGTGAATTAATTTATATAAAGGTGGTTAATGCAATGAAAGTACCAGTAGTTGTAATACGCGGTGGAACAAGTAAAGGTGTTTTTTTCAATTTTGAACATATGCCTTCGAATCCCTTGCACTGGGATGCCTTCTTACTCGATGTAATGGGTAGCCCAGATCAGAGGCAGATTGATGGTCTTGGTGGAGCCAATTCGCTGACTAGTAAAGCAGCAATTATCAAAAAATCCGATTCGCCAGATTTTGATGTGGAGTACACATTCGCTCAAATAAGCATTGATAATCAAATGGTTGATTTTAAAGGGAATTGCGGAAATATATCATCTGCGGTCGGGCCATACGCGATTGAGCAAGGATTAATTCCGGCAAAGGAGCCTGTTACAACGGTAAGAATTTTTAATACAAATACACAAAAATTGATTATAGCAGAAGTTGAAGTTGAAAATGGACAAGTGAAAACAGAAGGAAGTTGCTCCATTCCAGGCGTTCCTGGGACTGGATCACCCATCTACCTTTCTTTTAATCGTGCCGAAGGAGCTGTAACTGGAAAACTTTTCCCAACCGGAAATCCGATTGATATGATTAAAACGAAGAACCGACTTATTCCCGTTTCAATTATTGACGTCGCCAATCCACTCGTTTTTGTAAGAGCTAAGGATATCGGTTTGACAGGAAGCGAATTGCCCGCTGATTTTTCACAGAAAAAATTAAATGAACTAGAAGAAATCCGTTCAATTGCAGCGGAAATGTGTCAATTTGCCGATAAGAACGCCGCAACGATCAAATCTCCTGCTGTGCCGAAAATGACCATTATTGCTCCTTCTATGGATTACGTCGATCAAACAGGATCGGAAAAAAAAGCTTCAGAGATGGATTTGATGATCAGAATGATGTCGATGCAAAAGCCTCATCAAGCGCTCGCTATTACAGGGGCCATCTGTGCAACTGCAGGAGCTTATTTACAGGAAACGATTCTATCTGAAATGGTGAACATTAAACAGGAAATTTTCCGATTAGCCCACCCGGCGGGGATAATGGAAACAAAAGTTGATTTCCTGGCAGGACACATACGCGCTATTAAAGTGGTACGCACAGCGAGAATCATTTTAGAGGGATTCGTGTACACCAAAAAAAGTTACGAAATTTCCTGTCAATTGGCTTGATTTAAATTCACTAGCAATTTACAGAATATACAAAAAAACATCTGTGACTTGGAAGCTATTCAAATGTTTATCATCACTCTCTATTTAAAAGAAAATATTAAGGTGTTTGAATTTAGCACAGAAAAAGAAGTGAAAGAAACATTCAAAAATATTAAAGGCAATAAAATTCTTTCCAAATTTGTTTACTTCAATGATCCTTTTTGATTCAAAAAATCTAAAAGTGGAAACCTATCTTTAACAACATGAGGTCCTTTGCAGAGTTTAAGCGGACAAGATCGTGGAGAGAACGCATGAAGGCAAAGCCATTACAAGACTGCGTGAAGATTTCAGAGAGGGTAGCGGCATAAACAATCTCTAGTTGTAGCTTTGAAAAAAAGTTTGATCAAATTAATACAAATAACCTTGATAAATAAATAGAAAGAGCATATTTTGAAAAAGATTGGTCAAAATATGCTCTTAACACTTTGACCGATAATTTATGTATATTTAAAGAATTATTTTGCACACCCACAAAAAAAAGCTACCTTTACATAAATTATTTTCTTTTATGAAGAAATGAAATCACTTTAATTATCAAGCGTTTAGCATTTTTTAAATAGCCAAAGCCGGATTCATTGCTGAATCCGGCTTTGGCTATTTCTACTATTTTTCAAAAATTGCATTTGATAGAAGACGGAACAAGTAATCCGGGTGGTCGCGGAAACCTGCTTCTAACCCAATAAGAGTTACATCTTTATTCTGTTCTTTTACGATTACGGCTTGGCCCTTGGCGGTTATGTTATCTTTCCAGTGACCAGCTACGAAGAAATTATCTGAATCTGCAAGGGTCGCGACGACTTCATCATTATCCGTACCCGTGAACCATGTTGGACGATAGACAAAGCCGATATCATCCTCACCATATCCTGCTGTTAAACCGGTTCCCTCATAATCGACTTTTACGATACCATTACTGTTGGAACCTCCTACATTAATGATGTCGTCTGTAAGACCAAGTGTCTTAGTTGCTCTAGATGCACCAGCACCTACAGCTATATATTTGCCTCCTTCATTTAAGAAGCTTGTCATATTTTCTTTAAACGCATTAAGTTGCCCGTCGCTCTGTAATCCAAATTCTTTATTAGCTTGAGATAGGTTGGTAGAAATGAGACTTTCCGTTCCACTATAGACAAAAATATCAAAACCGTAGAGGCTATTTTTAGCCACTTCGACTGGCGTAACTTCTGTCACATCAAAACCTAGTCTTTTCAAAGCGAGCTTTGTTCCTGCGTGTGATTTCTGTTTACCCATACCTCCATCCTTTAATATAGCCACTTTTAAAGACGTAATAGCCACTGCATCTACTGGTACCTCAGCAGTTCCAACTTGTAACCCAGATTCTTTCACCGCTGCTGATACCTGATTAGCTACTGCTTTTGCAAAGAAGTTGCCTTGTGCATCACGTACAATAGGTATTCCTTGCTTAAGCAATGCATTTACTAAATTTACCGATTGGACAGAGCTGTTCGGAATCAGAAACGGCCCTTTTCCTGAAACCGTTCCTTGACCTGTAATCTGGTTTACTTTCGTTGCTTTAACTTTAATAGGATTTTGTGTGGGTACTGCCTCGAATCCCCAAAGCTCCGGTAAACTCCATGCGGAAATGTCGTACATTGCTGGGGTATCGTTCGTGATGTCTTCCCCATCCCAGAGCATCGTGTTTGCTAATCCGGCTTTCGCCTGATCCATCTCAACGAGATAAGTTCCTTTTGGATATGACACTCCATCCGATTCAAATGCATTCACAGCTTGAACAACTTCAATATCATTATTGATCAAATGATTTACTGCCTTATTCGTAACAGTCGGATCCTTAGGGTCTAGTGGAAGTATGTAGGCTATTGGAAACAGCCCTTCCTTATGAAAAGGAGGGTCAAAGTTAATTCCTCTTTTAAAAACTTCAATTTGATCAGTAATCATGGATTGCTTGTTAGCTGTTGCAAATTTCAGTGCCCCCATAATCGAATTATACATCCATCGTACGCCATCCCAATCATTTGTTGGAGCTTCTAATGTATGACCGTAAGCACCATGGTACATCGCATACATTGGTGTGAAAATTGGTGGGTAATCATCCCAGCCAGCGGAATCGTCGCGCAGCGGAATATAGGTACCTTTCATGTTTTGATACAAGGATCCTGAATAGTTCCCATGATCCTTCATTATTTCCGCTTCCATCGCTTCTGCCTGTTTATAGGCCCATTTTCCGTATAAGTCATACTCGTAATTAGGATTATGCGGTGGCGTACAAGGCTCAATTAACCCCTGCAGATTTGGCTGATAATTCTTCACATAACCATGAGTATCAAGGAACACCATGGGATTCCATTCTTTAATGAGCTCAACCATCTCTTTTGTTTCTGGCTGCGACTGGGTGATAAAGTCACGATTTATGTCAATTCCTTCGCCATTAAAGCGGGTGGCATCAATCCGTCCATCTGGGTTTTGTACGACATTGAAAATAAGAATGTTATTCTTTAAAACGTCTTTGGTTGTTGAATCATTTTGGGTAGCAAAACGTTCAATTAATTGAAGGATTGCATCGCTTCCGACAAATTCAGTCCCATGAATAGAACCATTAATCATGATTGGAACTTTAAAGTCAGGATTATTGGCAACCCATTCTTGAGCTTTGCCTGGATTCTTAAACATTTGCTTTCTAAGTGCCTTCACTTTTCCAAACTTCCCTTGCGTTGTTGGGTCAGCAATCGTGACAACGTAGAGTGGGTTTCCATCAGCTGATGTTCCACGGACTTCAACTTTCACACGGTTTGAAAGTTTTTCAAGCTCTTTTAATTTGGAACCAATTTGTGAGAATTTCACAAAGTCATAGTTTTCGCTATTAAACTTGCTTCCGTCCTGTTCCTCATATGTATTCACATTTGTCCATTGAGGTTTCTCAGCATGTCCAGAACTCCACGGAATTACTGTTAGTAAACTCACAGCCATCAGGCCGGATAATGCTTTTTTCTTTTTCATCCTAAAACCTCCAGTATGTATATATAGTGATTTTTTGTATATATTAAAATACATAGTTTAATTGAATACAACACGAAATGACTGGCTAATGGGCTGAACAAATTCTGTTGAAAGCGCTTTAATTTTATTACGTTGAACAAATCACATCTTTAAAAATAGTCTGTATAAAATTTGATAAGCTCCCCCAGTAAGTAATGCTACATAAAGTTGACCTTCCGAAACTAGTGCTGCAATAGGAGCGAATCCAATAAAATAAACCATGAACGACTTGGTGGAAACGCAATACCTAAACCCGCATTACCAGCGTCTACTAGCTGCTTTAATTCCTTTCTAGACTAATAAATTTCTCCTTTTCTGCATCCTACTAATATTTCTTTTCTAAAAAATAAATTTCCATACATGTTTAAGAGTATCGCCTCCTTATTAAGAGATAGTAACCCACAAACTTAGATAACTGTTTTATAATATTATACACTTTATTTTTGTGTGAATTAAGAATTTTCAGTTAATAACGACTGAATTTTTATCCTATTTTCATCACTTCATAAGCATATTAGTATTTATAAATAATTTCCATGCGCTTCTAAATCGGTAAAAAGCACTGGTCTCGTACAATGTGTCAAACAACTTAGTTTAGCAAGCTTCTATTGTACGCAATTCGGTCCGAAGGTTAGAAAAATTACGATATACCGTAAATATATCAGAAGCATCCTAACCACCGATTTATTTGGTGAACTTTAATAGGGCGCTGCTCTTTTTCAAAAAATTGAAGTTTGCGTTTTATTTTTTATATGGTCTTTTTCCTGATTATTAGTGTTTAATTATAGTGAAAAAATTAAGCACGAGGCGCTGGCCGATAAAAAGAAGAGAGCATCTGTAAACTACACAGCTGCCCTCCTGATTTTCTCCAAGATCCATTATTAATCTCGTAATTCTGTACAATGAAGTATTTAATCTACCGGACGGTCATCAAAATCATAGTCTACCGTGACAGGTGCTACACGTGCATTTGTTAATGCCGGAGTTTCCGGACGGGCAATTTGATACACACTGGCACCGACAATTTCAGCTGCTTGCTGCAATTTTTCTTTCGATATCTTATCCAGTGTATCTGTAGGCTGGTGATACCAAGGCTCTACAGGGGAATGGATAAACAAGGCGGATGGAATGCCAAGTTCATGGAATGGTTGGTGGTCACTCCTGCCCAGCTGTCCATAAGGAATCGCAACATCCATCGTTCTGGCCCCTGCTGAGGAACCCAGGTCCGTCACAAGGTTTTTCATTCCATCAATGGTATACATAATCAAACCACCTGCAGGATTATCCTCGCCAGCATCACGTCCGCCTATCATATCCATTTGGAAGTGAGCCACCATGCGGTCTACATCCTCTTTGGGAAGGGAATCTGCATAGAAGGATGATCCAACGAGCCCTCTTTCCTCAGATCCGAACGTGAGGAAGCGAATTTCAGTGTCAATTGGCGTTTTGGCCAGGATCCTTGCCAGTTCCAGCACAGCTGATACACCCGAAGCATCATCGTTTGCACCAGGGCCGCCCGGGACAGAATCATGATGGGCTCCAACAGTAACGATTTGACCATTATCCTTATTGGCTTTTGGTTTTAGGGAAGCGATGACATTGTAGGATGTCTTTTCGATTCTTTCAGCTTTTCCCACTTCCAGAGTTGACGTGATTTGTTTAGTTTTAAGCTGTTCGACCAACTCTAAACCTTGGGCTTGGGTAATGGCTACAGCAGGTATATTTTGCCCCGCTGATACTTGTCCGAAATTATTTCCTGATGGTGAGTTGTTGTACATTAAAACGCCAACCGCTCCTTTATTTAGGACATTCTGAACCTTTTCAACAAAGGTAATGTCCCCACGTTCAACTAGTGCAATTTTCCCAGATACATTTTCTCCAACTTCCTCTGGCTTTGCTTTTCCAACATTAACAAGTTCGGCCGTTACCTTCCCGCTGATACTGCCGCTAATGGCACGCGGTGTTCCTCCTAAATCACTGTCACCAATTTTCACTTTTACATTTTGCACCGTATCATAGATGGGAAAAGGCTGAACCTTTGTTTCAAAACCAAGACTCTTAAACTGACTTTCTATGTATTTGACTGCACGGAGCTCCCCTTCTGTACCAGCAGCCCTCGGTTGCTCTGATAGATAGGCAATCGTATTATACATATTGTCCGCACTAATTTTTTTGATAACTTTGTTATCAAAAGCTGTGTCAGACTGGGCATTTGTTGCCCCGTTTGTTTGTGCAAATACTGTACCAGTTGATAGAGCCATACCCGCAGCTAATAGTACTGTTAGTGATTTTCTATACATGTAATCCCTCCTTATTCATAATATTCCTAATTATGTATTTAACTGAATAGTTTGTAAATGAGCTATTAGTCTTTAAATTCCAGTTATCAATCGGTGTCTGACACCCGCTCTCTTTTTCAATCATCATCTTAAATTCATTAAAACTCAGACAAAAAAGCACCCCAACTGGATGCTCAAGTTTCTATACCGGCCTAGTATTATAATTCCCAGATAGTAAATAGTAGTTTAAATAACTTTCATTCAAATCAGTTGAAGCTCCATAGGACAAATCCAAATACAAAAGAAATCCCGCAAGAGTGTTGTCGCCCCATTCCTCAAAGAACCAGCCTGCTTTTTGTTCATCAGTATAGGTAGAGATCCAAGGATATAATCTTTATACTTATAATTAATAATAATTCCTTTGTTTAATACCACTATACAATCTATTTGTTCAAAATAGGAACGTCATTTTCTTCGTAATATGTCTTGATTTCTCTAATTGTGTCATCAATATTACTTTTAGCCTTTATACTAAAAATAAAAAAAGGGACCTGTTTTGAATGATTGCGTATATATTCTGGCTTAGAATTTTCGTAAATAAGTGTATTGACTCGTCGACGCAATTTTTTTACTGATATACCTTGCACTAATCTTCTTTGGAGTTCATGAAAATTAGCTATATCAGGCTTTACTTCTATTGCAACATCTACACCGTCAGAAACAATTAGACTATGTTTACCACTATTATTGACGGTATGAGGGAAAGACGCATTGTAATAGAATTTTGGGTCAGGTTATTTAACCGTTTTATTATTAAACACAGCTTTCTCCGGATCAACCTTGTAAATCACACTATTAAAGATATATTTATTACCTTTCCCCATAGTCAACATTTCACAGCAAATATAGCCCATCAATCAATCAATCTTTTTTCAAAACGATACAACTTTATTAGGGGCACGGAAACGATTCGAGGATTAAGGGGCCATATGTATAAAAATTTACAATCGTTGTAAATTATCGAACCGAATAATCGGATAATTAATGCGGATTCTACCATATTTCAACAGGACTTAAAAATGCTAATTGAACCTTGGCTAACTGTTAAACAATATGATGAAAAAGATATTAAAAAAAGTGTTCAACAATTAAGATAAGTCTTTTCAAACAAAGCCCTGAATCTTCTACTTAGCGTAGAAAATCCAGGGCTTTTTATTCCAAAAATTGTCTTAGCGTATTCGCGTTTTGTCGGCAGGACCCCATGCCCATCAAGCTAAGTTTAAACAATACCTTCAAGAATGAAAAAACGCTATTCTTATTGTAAGAAGTTTACGAGAAAGGAAGGTGTTTTTTTATAAATCCTATCATCTCCAGTGAACTGACACTTTTTGCACAAGAATTACAACGTTTTCTATCTCCAATTGTCATACAAGAAACTGCCAAACAGGTGGGATTTGTACAGCGATCTAGTAAGTATCAAGCAAATGGACTTATCGCCCTGTGCGTTTGGCTCTGCCAAGAAGTCGCTAGTACATCACTCACGCACTTATGTAGTCGTTTAGAGGCTTCGACGGGGGTACTAATAAGCCCAGAAGGCCTGAATCAACGCTTTAATCCAGCAGCTGTCTCATTCCTCCGAGAAGTCTTTACTTCACTCCTAACACAAAAACTCTGTTCAAATCAATCGCTTTCTGCACACATAATCTCTACTTTCAATCGTATCCGTATTTTAGATGCGACAGTTTTTCAACTGCCTGATCATTTCGCCACTGACTATCGAGGTTCTGGTGGGAGTAGTAATACGGCAGGCGTGAAAATCCAATTGGAATATGATTTACTTAGTGGTCAATTTCTTAACGTGCAACTTGGACCAGGAAAGAATAATGATAAAACATACGGTACCATCTGCCTTGAAACCGTAGAGGCAGGCGATTTGTGTTTGCGTGATCTTGGTTACTTCGATTTAGGAGACTTACAAGCCATTCATGATAAAGAGGCTTACTTTATCTCGCGGTTGAAGCTGAATACACGCATTTATATCAAGAACCCTGAGCCCGAATACTTCAACAATGGCACGTTAAAAAAGCAAACCGAATACATCCAGCTTGATATGACACAAATGTTGTCTGGTCTACCCCCTGGTGAAACGATAGAAATCCCCGAGGCATACATGGGCCAAAATCAGAAGCTTCCAGCACGTGTCATGATTCATCGTTTAACCGACGACCAAACGCAAACACGCTTGAAAAACCAAGCGATACGTGAAAAGAAGAAAGGCATTGTCATGAAGGAGAAAAGTAAGCGTTTGATGGGAATGAACGTCTATATCACGAACACATCGCCAGAAGAAGTCCCCACTGATTATGTCCATTCCCTCTATTCCCTGCGTTGGCAGATTGAGATTTTATTTAAAACATGGAAGTCATTCTTTGAAATCGATGAATGCAAAACGATCAAAAAAGAACGCCTTGAGTGCCATTTATATGGCCAACTCATTGGCATTCTCCTCTGTTCTTCTACCATGTTTCA
>NZ_JBHZPF010000077.1:0-14959 GCF_042787975.1 Peribacillus sp. YIM B13482 | reverse complement strand
CGTCTTTCAAAACAACACAAGCAATCGGTCGTTCCTGCCATTTTTCGTGAGGCACTGCAATCACCGCCGCCTCAAAGGGTCCTTCATTGGCCATTAATGCATTCTCTATATCAACGGAAGAAATCCACTCACCGCCGCTTTTAATCAAGTCTTTAGTCCTGTCGACGATTTTCACGAATCCTTCTTCATCAATCGTGACAACATCCCCGGTATAAAGCCAGCCATCTTTAAATGTATCCTCTGACCGCTCATCCTTAAAATATTCATTCGCAATCCATGGACCTCTAATTAGTAATTCGCCCATTTCTTTTCCATCAGGTTTTACTTCGCCGTCCTGGCCGATCACTTTAATTTCAATCATTGGCGAGACAAGGCCCTGCTTGGCCTTCAACTCATATAGTTCTTCTTCAGGGAGGTCTTCCTGGTAGCTTTTTGGTTTGGAAACAAAAACGAGCGGGCTTGTTTCAGTCATTCCATAGGCATGCAGGAATGGAATCCCGTACTTTTGTTCAAAGGTTTTAATCATGCTTTTTGGGGCAGCCGACCCTCCGCATAAAACTGCGCGAATGCTGCTCATATCATAGCTACCTTCTTCCAGCTCCTTCAATAGGCCCAGCCATATCGTCGGAACCCCTGCTGCAATTGTAACCTTCTCCGTTTCTATAAGCTCTGCCAAAATTTTTGGGGTGAAGTAGGGTCCAGGCAAAACCATCTTAGTGCCAAACCAAACACTGGCAAAAGGCATGCCCCAAGCATTCACGTGAAACATGGGCACGACTGCAAGGGCCACATCCCGTTCGCTTATTGCTGTAGAATCAGCAAGTCCCAGTGCAATCGCATGCAACAAAATCCCGCGATGTGAATAAACCACACCTTTTGGATTCCCGGTCGTGGCGGAGGTATAACATATGCCGGCAGGAGCATTTTCATCCAAAGCTTGAATGAAGGGCTGTTTTGGATTCCCTTCGGCTAATAACTTTTCATAATGATAAATTGGTGAAAGTGTCGTTTCAGGCAGCTCATCTTTATCGGTCATTAAGATATATCCTTCCACGGTCGTTAACTCATCTTTAATCGCTTCTAACAGGGGGATGACATCCGGATCTATCAGTAATAATCGATCTTCCGCACTATTGATGATATAAGAAACATGTTGAGGAGAGAGACGCATATTAATTGTATGTAGGACAGCGCCATGACAAGGAATCGCAAAATAAGCTTCTAAATGCCGATGATGGTTCCAGGCAAGTGTTCCAACACGGTCACCTGTTTTAATACCGAATTTTTCAAGGTTACTAGCTAGCCTTCTTGTACGCGCAGCAATTTCAGCATACGTAAAAGTGTGAATTCCACCATCCGTACGCGAAACTACCTCTTTCTTCGGAAAATATTTTTCAGCTCTCTCAATGATTTGAGTCATGATTAATGGAGTATCCATCATTCCAATCTCCCCCTTGTATTGAAAACGTATTCATTATATATTCGACCAGAAAAAAAATAATCCTTTATCCCTAGGTGCTTTTTACTTTTAAGACCATACTTTTTCGCTATAGCAGATTGGCTACCCTCATTATTTAAATAACTTTGGTCAACCTGAATCTTGAATTCCTCTGAATAAGTTTGAAAATTACCCCCTTTTTTTTAGCCATAATAAAATTCCCTCCAAGAAATTGTGTAACATCCATGTTTTTTCATGGACTTTTTACACTGTCTACTTTAAGGGGATAATATCAACCAGATCCTTTTTTAAAAATATTCTAATCGTTCAGCTGCAGTTCTAAGAATGTCGGAATTATAGGTCAACGGCCCGTTTTTAAGTTAAAGACAAAGATTAGCGAGGCAACGACCTATTTTTTATGTTTCTTTCCAGAAAAAGAGGTAATAGTAAAGATACAATTATATTTAAAAGGGAGCTCATTTATGGTAAACAAGATAAACGAAGAACTTGAGGCATATTGTGCGAGCGAATATTCAAAGCTATCACGGGTGATCGTATGTGAACCTCGTTATATGGAAATCCGTGAAATCATTAACGAAACGCAAAAAGAGTTTATAGAAAAAAATATCGATAAGGAACTTGCCAGGGAGCAGCACGCCCAATTTATTAAGGCACTTGAACATGAAGGGATTGAAGTCATCAAACTTCCGCCTAAATATACATATCCAGAACAGGTATTTACGAGAGATATCGGTTTCACTCTTGGCAATACCGTTTACGTAGCCGAGATGGCTACAGGTATCAGGCAGGGTGAGGAACTATTATTGAAATCCTGGCTCGAAACGAATGGTATCCCATTTTTCAACCTCCGCGAAAACCATATAGAGGGAGGGGATGTCATTATCGACGGAAAAACCATCTATATTGGAGTCAGTGATAGAACGAATGAAACATCTATTAAGCATCTCCAAACCATATTACCGGAATACGAAATCATTGCGGTGCCTTTCATTGAAAAATTCCTTCATTTAGACTGCGTTTTCAATATCATATCACCAACAGAGGCGCTTATTTTTCCAGAGTCCTTTACAAAAAAAGAGTTGGATTTATTAGCTTCACGTTATGACATAATTGAGGTGACTATAAAAGAACAATTCACATTAGGGACCAATGTGCTTTCCATTGGGAATAAAAAATTATTCAGCCTCCCATGTAATAAAAAGGTAAATAGTCACCTTCGTGAACGCGGATACGAAGTCATAGAAGTTGATATAAGCGAAATCATCAAGTCCGGTGGCTCTTTCCGTTGTTGCACCATGCCATTATTGAGGACAACGAATAAGAAGATTGATCCAGCCTGAGAAGAATGAAAAGATTTTACCGGACTTGCCCTTTTGAAGCCCGGTTTAATTCAACTTTTTCAAACATTATTGTTGATTTTTGTACAAACAAATGAGACCGCTTGAGTGGTCTCTTTATTTTTATGGAGCTCCCGCATCTGTTTGAGGAACAAGGAATAATTAAGGGTTTAGTTCTTTTTTTAAAGCCTTGATTCCATCAAGTACACTTTTAAAATTTTCATCATTATTCAACTTATTTCTTGCATGGAGCAAAACCGGTCTAACAGATTCCACCGAACGTCCAAAATCGTACATCCATTCATATCGAGGAACTATCCAAGTATGAAAGTGGTGGGGAGTATCCTCATTGTAAAAATAATAAACATGTTCTATCCCTAGTACCTCCCTTTGAGCTTTTCTAATCTTGGATAATATGTTTATGTAATCAACCTTCTCCAAGTCATATAATTCATCAAAGCACTTAATATGGCGTTTGGATGCTAAAATAACTAAACCTACAATGGGATATGCAACGTCTTGGTGAGCATGAAAATACTCGGTTTCGACTATTGCACCACCATCCGCTTCTATTTCCCCACTCGTTAAAGCACAGCTTAAACATTCGATTTCAATCGTTTTTCCATTAAACAAAGTCATTTTCCTCATAAATCCCTCCAAAAGAGTACTTAACTAACTGATTTTCGTTAATGTACATAGATTTCTATAATGTTTTTGAAATGACAGGACTTGGATATCCACTTTCTTTTAATTAGTGCAACAGTCTTAAAAGCGTTTCAGAATCCTTTCTATTTAACTGTACAAACTGGCTATGTTTATCCCGCGTCAATTCCACACTATTTTCTTCGGAATTAACCCAAACATAATACACGGGTATCTTCCCTTCATCTTTATCATCATTAAAATAAAAGATATAGTCCGCCTTAGGATGACCTTTCTCCAACTCGTATTTGTCCCAGTCAGCATTCTTAATTATCTCTTTTGTTTTTTCTGTTCTTTCAATCTCTATCTTTTCTTTATATGCTTCGAATTTGTAGTTTTTACCTTCATATTTTTGAATGGAAATATGTTCTTGCTTTGTTGTACAACCTGCGGTAAATGTTATTGATAATAGGCTAAGTGCAAGCAGGAATGGTTTCCTTTTCATTACATGTCATCTCCTCATACCTAGGTGGATTATTTATCCAATATATTTCATTATACTAGTCCACTCAAAAGAGTAATAGGAATGTTTATCGTTTTAAGCAGTAAAAAAAACCTCAAGTTTTTTACTTGTCAGTTCATGCCCCCGGTATCCCTTGGGCTATAGCCTGCGTTCAACCAAACCCAACCGAAAACCATGCTTATCACACCTGTCAATCGGATGAGTGAACGATTGACTTTTTTGGAAAAAGAAATTTTGACAAAGGGGATGCTTAAAATCGTCGTGAACAGAAGCTTGCCTAAACAGAGACCCACACCCACACCAGTATGATAATGTAAATGGTACCCTGCCAGGCTGCTTAACGAGGAAAGCATTTCATCGAGATCTGTAATGATTTTCCCATCCACTTCATGTTTCAATAATAATGAGCCCAGATGACTATATCCTTCCAATAAGAGTACAGAGTCCTTCTCATCTGAAGGATTCGAAAAGCAAGTGATCCATTATCAGCCTTTTACCATCAAAATCAGCTCAGTTTCCTGCATTGCCTGCTCAACCATCGTTTTGTATACCTTTTTCGCCGACTGTGTCGTCAACATCATTGTGGCCCCTTCTTCCAAACCTTTTGAAAAGACATGTCTAAAGTTTGATAATATTGAAATATCCTTGCTATAATTTCAAGAGATAGTCTTTATTAAAAAGAGATTGAAAGGGGAATGTAAAATGAATTATGTAAAAAATCAGCTAACGGTTATGCGCAGCAGTCTTTTAAAAGAAATCGAGGGAATCAAACCAGAGTTCATGGATGTGCAGCCTGAAGGTTTTAATAATACAATCCATTGGCATCTTGGACATGTCCTTACTGCAGCCGAAAATTTTTTATTGAAATCCAACAGTGAATTGCCAGCGAATTACAGCCAGCTATTTGGATATGGCTCGAAACCCTCCGACTGGACCGGGGATGTACCTTCCGTTGAAGTTTTAAAGCAACAGCTGCAAGAACAACTTGGCCGACTTCTTGAAATTCCTGAAGAACGATTGACAGAGAAAACAGCAAAGCCTTTCAACGGAATGGAAACAGTGGGGGAATTCATTAATTTCGTAGTCTTGCACGAAGCCAATCACATTGGACAAATTCATGCAATGAAACTCTTCATTCAATCTACTAACTGATTAAGCCACAGGCTGTCACTCTGAAAATGGGTGACAGTTTTTTTTATGAACAAGGATTTGATTTCATGCATAATAGGAGTTACATATATGAACCCATTAAAGTAACGCTTCTAATTTATTAGAGGGGATTTTTTTGAAATGACCATTGATCGCATTACCCCTGACTTCCAACCATTTAACCATAGGGTTTCAACAACAACATTAAATGGCATCTAGGTCACCCCCTGTTTGTATCGGAAAAATTCTTTCTTGACCACCCTAAAAAGTCGGCAATTTCCCTGCGTAATATGCTGATTCATTCGCTGAAGGCACTAGTCCTTCCGAATGGATAAACGCCGTTCCAGCCATTGAAGTACTGAGTCGACAATTCAAAGAATAATACGACCGCCTTCTCTCCATTCCCGAAGAACGCCTGAATGAAAAACTAGAGAAACCTTTCAAAGGTTTTATAACGTATGGCGAAATGGTCAATCTTGCGGCTATTTGACGAAAACTTTTCATATGGGTCAAATTCTGCGCTTCTGCGAAGATCGATGCTGTAGGCCAATTATCAAAATGAGCCCCCGCTAAGGCGAGGGCTTTCATTTTTTCATTCTTTCTCCGTACACGTCTTCTCAAGTCATCTGGTCCTGGTTATCCATATAATCACTGTATGCTTTTTCTGCTGCGGCTTCCGAAGAGAACAATGCATCATCATCTTCAATAGTATGAAATGTATCGTTCAAGAACAAGGCAACTGCATTTGGATCTTTGGGATGCGGGACAATTTCCGCTGCCCTTATATTCGAAACGGTAGGAACATGGGGATTATTATAAATCACAAAAACCTCGTCGCCGACTTGAACCTCTTTCGCGTTGATTACACCCATTGAATTCTTCCTTTCCATTACTGATTTCCTTTAGTTTATGGAAAGATGCTTAGAATTATTTATGACAAATACCAGGCCTCGTAAAGCGGCATTATGTGAATGGGGCCCCTTCTATATGAAGGAGCCCGACATTCACTTAAGCATATTCATCTTCTGCAGAAAATCGATTGGATGCTGTTTCCGGAAAAATTCCCTTAGCATGTAGGCCACACCATCTTGATCATTGGAGCGCGTCACCCATTTTGCCACTTTCCTAACTTCCTCATCCGCATTGCCCATGGCAACACCCAGACCAGAACAGGCAATCATCTCCATATCATCCAATCCATCTCCAATCGAGACGATTTCCGTTCTTTTCACCTCTAAATGATCAGCTAAATACAATACACCACTCCATTTAGAAACACCCTTTGGAACAATTGTCAGCTTATGTCCTGGATGCAAGATTGCATCTACCTCAGGGAACATTTCCTTTATTAATTTCAGCATATCATTTTGATCACTTTTTTCTGAAAATATTATATCCATTTTCGTAGGGGCCATCGGCTGGTCAATGAGCTCTTCACTGATATCATCCACATAATTTTGCGCATAAATATTTTGATCATTCAGATACATAACCGTTTTGCCAAGTAAATTCTCCGGGAGGTTCACCCGATTTCCCAGCGAGTATTTTTCATGGACGAGCAAAATTTGGCACGTGGCCTTTTCAAGCATTTGTACAAGCTCTGCAGTCAGTTCTTCTGAAATTCTTTTTACCATAATGGGCTTTTCAATGGAAGCTCCGACAAAAGCTCCTTGCTGAGCAACGATCATCGGATTTATTTTTAGGGCTTTGGCCACTTTTTTTGCTGAATGATAGTTTCTTGAAGTTACAAGTGCAACATGGACACCTTTTTGGTGTACATAATCGATTGCTTCTTTAGTCGATTTATTTAAACGGCCATTCGACTGGAGCAATGTCCCGTCGATATTGACCGCAAGTAGACGATATACCATGCTGATCTCCCCCATCTGTAGTATCCTCTTTCAAATTTATGACTAAAATTTAGAGAGTAGAACAAATAGTAGTTCATGACCCTTGCATACGGTACATTCTTGGGAACAAAAAAACTCCCAACCATTATAGAAGGGAGTCTCCAACTCTTATTGCTGTTGCTCAGGCAAGCCATATAAATCTTCAAGCGGCTTCATGATAATTTTATTGAGGTCTGCGATTACCATGCTCATCCGTTGTTCAGCTTCCATCAATTGTGAGATGGTTGGGTTTTGTTGGACAAGCTGTACCGTCTTTTGTGCTTGCTCAACCTCTTCTGGAGCGATCTCCTGTCCCATCATTTGCTTTTGCTGCAATGACATCTGCAGATTGCGGAAGTTTTCAAACATTCCTTTTGTTGCTTCATCAGAATTGACAAGATCATATAAGCGTTGCAAGTCGGCATATTCATTACTTGCCCTAATCGCCTTTTCCATTTCGTACGCTGCATCATATACGTTATTCATTTATTTCCCCTCCCTGTAATCATTGTATTCCTACATCTTTTCCACTATAACAAATCCGCTTGAGAATTACACGTCATCCTATTAAAACAGTTACGAAACCTTGAAATAAACCGATGATTCCACCAAGCAAAGCCCCGAGGTATGTGATCATGGACAATTCTCTCTTAGTGATTGAAACGACCATTTCCTCAAGCCGGGACACCGAAAATGACGAAACCTGTTCTTCCACGATATCGTCCAAGTGAAGTTTTTGGAATAGCGGCTGAAAATGATTGATTAAATACTCGGCACCTTTTCCCACGAAAATCGGGACACCTTTTTCCACAATGGTGTTAGTGAAACTGGCTGTCAATTCTCGAACTGGCTTATTCATGATAGAAGAGACTGGCATCATTTCTGCCGTTTTTTCGGTAATCAATTGTCTAATCGTTTCTTTACCGATCAATTCCTCGATTTTCTCTACATCCCATTTCTCCAGATTTCCCCACTCTTTCATCATCATCCCTGACAATATATCAATCGTTCGGGATTGTTCAAAGAATTTTATGATTTCCGGCTGGATCTTATCAATTAACTTTTCGTTTCCAATGAACATCTGAATTAAATTGATCATCTTGCCCCGTTCCTTGAAGAAATCATCCAACATGTCTTCAAGACGGCCTTTGCCTTCTGCACTGTTAAAATACTCTTTTCCCTTTTTTACGATGAATCGTGACATATCAGGAATCGAGTCAAGGGCTTTTTGCTGAATCTGCGGCGGGACGATATCCTTCAAGCTTTTGTTCCGGTTCTCTTCCGACCATGTTTCATATTTACCAAGAATGAATGCTTGTAATCTCTGTTCTATCGAGAATGAAGAATTCTTCATTCCCAATTGATCAAGCAATTGAGCAGTACTTTTTTCCGTGGACAATGCTTTCTTTACTTCTGCCTGAACGAAAATTTTCATATTCTGTATAGAGGCATCATTGATGACTTTACTTTGGATGCTCTCTGCCGTGATTAAATGATCAACCACCAACTTACCCAACTGTTTCGCTAACTCATCCTGCCGCTTCGGGATCAACCCTGGTGTCAACGGCAGCTGTTTCCCGAAAATATAGATTGGTTTATAAGGTCTGAATAGCATTCGGATAGCCAATAAATTGGTGAAACCTCCTATTACAGCACCTACGACGACCATAAACAGTATCTTTATCCAAAACTCATCCAAGAAAATTTCTCCTTTTATTGCTTGAACTATGGGCTTAATGACACCTTCTGATAAAAAAAACATAGAATGTGTTATCCACTTTTGCCCATCATTTAATTATAAAAGGATATCAAACTTAGTGCAAACGGGGAATTATTATGAACCTTAACCATCAGAAAGTTTTCATTACGGTAAACCCTGCAGTGACTAGAAAGAAGGCGCTTCTGTTTATCGAAGAAAAACTATTTGAGGAATGGGGCCTTCAATTTGGAGAACCCGTTACGATCATGGCTGGATGCCGTTCCGTCCCTGTGCTTGTCCAACCATTCCCTTCATCAATGCCTACATTGAAACTTTCATTTGACATGAACCAGATTTTATCCTTACCTGCTTTTCCAGATCCAATTTCCGTCTCATTTCATAAGGAAGGAAGGTCAATCAAAATAGGCCCTTTCTTCGCTGCACTCATGAACCAGACTCCCTTGCAAGACGGGACATTCGGCGAAATGGAAAAATTTTATCAGGAAATGAAATCATACTGTAATCAACAGGGTATCCCCTTCTATTTAGTAAAACTTCAGTCGCTTAAAGATGGAGTAGTAGAAGGATATCAGACAGGGCCAGATGGCTGGCACATCTTGCCCCTCCCCATTCCTGATGTCTTTTATAACAGGATTCATTCGCGCAAACTTGAAGCATCGCATTCTTTCGAGCTGTTCAAAAATGAACTGGAGGCACTGTCGATACCGATGTTCAATGGAAGGTTCCTTTCCAAATATGATGTACATGAGCTATTGATCTCAGAAAATGATTTGCTGCCAAATTTGCCTGATACGATACCTTTTAACAAAAAGGAGCCGTTCTTGACATTTATAGAAAAGCATTCGGTAATCTACTTCAAACCGGCATCTGGCAGTCAAGGCAGGAATATTTGCAGGTTAACGCAAGTAGCTGAAAAATGGAAAATCGAGCACTCCGGACATCTCCGGGATGTACATTTTGCAGATACGGATGAAAAATTGTATAACGCCTTAAAAAGATTTTCCAGAAAACAAGCCTTCATTCTTCAAAAGGGGATTTCCCTTTTCGAAACTGATCAGAGAAAAGTTGATTTCCGCATACTGCTTCACCGGAATGATCAGCTTCAATGGAAAGTTACATCAATGGTTGCCCGGATTGGAGACCCAGGCACTATTGTTTCCAATCTTGCACAAGGCGGATTAATGAAAAACGGGCCAGATTTCCTAAGGGAAGCATTTGACCTTCATGAAGCCAGCCACATATATCAAAAGCTCGTACGGCTGGCTAAAAACGCAGCCCAGGCCTTGGTCGAAAACCATGACGATTCATTCGGCGAGCTCGGAATCGATTTAGCACTGGATACCGATACACACCCATGGATCATTGAAGTGAATTCGAAACCATCGAAAAAATTTCAAGGCAGCTATGAAATCTTTCGTCCATCAGTAAAATCCATCATAGATTTCATGCTCGTCCTTAACCGCGAAAACTATCCATAAAAGGAGTTGCTAGCACGTGTTAATAGGATTAATGGCCACGTCGGATTCACATGAAAACAATTACTTCACCGAAATAGCCAAAACCGCTAAATCATTTAATATGAAAGTTTGTAAATTCACACCGGAAAATATTGATAGGGATCTAAAAAAAGTGCGGGGCGAGCATTTTGATGCCGAGAATGAAACATGGATTCCAACGTCCTTTGATTTACCTGATTTTGTATATGATCGCTGTTTTCATGGATTATCCCGTGAGTCAACGGAAACGCGAGATAAAATCGATTGGTTAAAAGATAACTCGAATTTCTTAGGGCTTGGACTTCCTGGTAAATGGGAAGTTTACCAAATCCTAAAAAATCATCCACTCCTACAGGCATTTTTCCCAGAGACCTTTCAAGTGACAACACCTGAAGATATTACCGATCATTTGGAACGCCTGGATAAGGTGATTATTAAACCTGAATTCGGTGCAGGCGGTACAGGTATCTATCTTCTATCAAAAACCGCAGACGGAACTTTGGTTTCCATGACGAAAAAAGGCACCAAATACGATCGCCAATTCACCTCCACATCTCAGCTGAACAAATGGCTGCATCATTTATTAAATCGATACCGTTACCTTTGCCAGCCATATTTGGATCTTTGCAACGAAAAAAACGAGCCATTCGATTTACGAATTTTACTACAAAAAAACGAGAAGAATCAATGGATGGAACGGGGCCGCGGAATTCGCACTGGACAAAAAGACGGAATTACATCAAATCTCGCCACGGGCGGGGAAGCCATTTCATTGGATACTTTCATCAAAAAAAACCCGGAAACGATTTCGATTGCTGTCGAACAAAAGATCCAGCATATCCTTCGCACCCTTCCTAGAGAAACCGAGGCCGTTTTTGAAAGGTTATTCGAGTTGGGAATTGATCTAGGTATCGATAAAAAAGGGCAAATATGGATAATGGACATCAACTCGAAACCCGGCAGGAAAATCATTCAGGCAATTCAGCCGGAGGCCATGAAAGATATTCATCGTGCACCATTTCAATATAGCCGGTATTTAGCCGATCATCTTCAGAAAGCAGGTGAATAGAAAGTGAGAAAGACTTATCCTGCCGAAATTGCCGCTATCCCTGGCAATGTTCTATTCTACCCTTCAGAGCTTGGAGATTTGGCAGAGATTGAATTAATTTATTTCGGGCGGCATTCATGTCCTGCCATCGTTAAACAAAACCCGGCCATCAATCAATCAATCGTCCTATCAGAAAGTCTTGCGGAATCGCTAATATTCGATCAGACCGATATTCCTCTTCATTTATTCATATACGGCAAGAGCATCCATATTGGTCCGCTTGTCGGAATTTTTTCTTCAGGCTTCACTGGCATTTCCAACAAACCATTGGGGGAGAGATCGGATTTTTTTGCAAAGCTCCTTTCACTGAGCCGGACAACAGGCTGTATCCCCTTTGTTTTTGGAGAAAATGTAATCAATTGGGATGAGGAGACAATCAAAGGTTATGTGTTTGAGAACGATGACTGGCACATTTGTGAATTTCCTTTTCCAAATGTCATCTATGACCGCCTCCCCAATCGTTTGACGGAAAACCGCGATGGACCAAAAGAGGTGAAGCATAAATTTCAAAAAGAATATACCATTCCATGGTATAATCCAGGTTTTTTCAATAAATGGGATGTAAATGAAAGGTTATGCGCGGATGAGCGGGCACTGCCTTATTTACCTGAAACGTATCCATTTCAATCCATATCCGTGGTGGAAACCCTTCTTTCCCATTACCGCCAAGTTTATATTAAACCAATTCACGGCAGTCTCGGACTAGGCATTCATCAAATTATTTATGATAAGCATGAAGATGTTTACTATTGCCGCTATAAAAATGAGGCAAAAGAAAATAAATTGCAAAAGTTTTCCACATTGGAAGCCATCGTTAAACATATCTTTCATGACCGACCCCTTGAGAATCTTATCGTACAGCAGGGCGTCCCATTAATTCGATCTGAAAAACGCCCTGTAGATTTCCGGGTCCATACGAACAAGGACAGTAATGGAATATGGCAGGTAACCGCGATCGCCGCAAAAATAGCCGGTGCCGGCAGCGTCACGACCCATATTAAAAGCGGGGGCGTCATCAAAACGGTTGCCGAACTGTTTGGAGATGACGATGAGGCGAAAGAAGTCGAACGAAAGCTATCGGAGGCTGCACTGGTTTTAAGTGATAGTATGGAAAGGCACTTGGACGGCATCATTGCAGAAATAGGTTTTGATTTTGGATTGGATAAAAAAGGGCAGGTTTGGATGTTTGAGGCCAATTCCAAACCAGGACGTTCTATCTTTTCCCATCCAAAGCTCAAGGATTTCGAATTGCTAACCAGAAAGCTAAGCCTTGATTATGCCATTTATCTTACGGAACAGACCATTACAAATTCAATCAGTGTACAGCGATGAACATTTTCTACGATATCCCCTCTGAAAACTGGTACCACACCGAAGAGAATGCGGAACTTTTCGCCGGAGCTGCCGTAGAGGAAATAAGCTATAAAAAGGACCATTTGAATCAACCCCTAATTCCAATCACAGTATTTCCAGGTAACCGGATGCTTGTCGTTGGAATTTTGACTGCTTCCAATCCCAAAAAGGAATCAGGCTTGGGAGGAAACTTGACCCTTTTTCGGGACCTATCATCATTTTTATTGAAGCACGGGATTCTGACCTTTGCATTCACAGGAAATGCCCTTCACTCCGAGACGTTGAGAGGGTATGTTTTTTCCTCCATTTCAAACAAGTGGATTGAGTGTAAGATGCCGCTCCCAGACATCGTCTATAACCGAATCCCCTCAAGGGGCTATGAGGCGTCAGAGGAATTCCAACGTCTTATCACTCACCTTAAAGAATATAGAATGAACTTATTCAACCCTTGTTTTCTTGATAAATATGTAATGTTCGAAGCTTTAATGGAAGATGGATCCCTCACCAATCACCTTCCACCCACCATGATTCTAAGGAACAGCGATTGCCTGGATGCTTTTCTGGAAACCCACAGGCATATATACCTTAAACCCTGCAAAGGAAGCCAAGGGAAGGGCATTTATACGATCATCAAAAATCATGATGATACGCTTTTGTTCAATAGCCTGAAGCATAGTGAATCCTTCCCTGATTTCACCTCATTCTGGGAAACGAAAAAAAAGGATTTATTAAAAAGAAGCTACCTTGCCCAACAGGCGATCAGCCCAAAAAAACTTCTTGGACATCGTTACGATTACCGGATTCTCGTCCATTATGAAAAAGGTTTTTATAAAGTGACCGGCAAAGCAGTAAGGATGTCACAAACTCAGGAAATCACTACCCACACTCCACAAGGGGGTAAGCTTTTCCCTTATCAAAACCTGCAATCAAGAAGCTTGAATCTAAAATTAGCGAATATCGCTCAAAAATGCGGAGAGATTCTTTCTAATAAAGTCGGTTTTCTCGGTGAGTTTTCCATTGATATTGGGGAAGACGAAACAGGCTCGCTCTTCATATACGAAGTGAACTCAAAGCCCATGCAGTTCGATGAAGAGGAAATTGAAGTCAACAGGCTTTTGCATTTAAAAAACCTTTTCATCGAATTAACTTTTTCCAACCTGAAAATAAAATAACACCTCCAGCTGCCGCTTTCCATTATAATGAAATGAGAGACAGCATATATGGAGGTTATACATATGATCACCCATTTTCAATGGTCACCACTGCATAAAAATTTGCCAGGATGGAAAATTTCCTTTTATTTCAACAAGCAGGCAGTTCAAGCCATATATCATAAAGATGGATCCATCGAGTGGACAGCCAACAAACCTTCTGAAACAGAAGAAACCAAACTAAAAAGCATGATACATGACTTAATGGTCTATCATGTATATGAATGAACCCTATCCCCCTTTTGATTTTGAAACCCCTGAACAGTATAAAAAACTCTCCTTTGCCTAAACTAAAGAAAAGGCTGGAGGGATTTATTTTGGATAAAGAAAAAATGACATTTTTGAAGGATACCGAATATGATGGCAAGGACTCTGTTTTCCTGGATATCGACCGTATCATCAATGAAGGAATGGCAGGCGGAAATGTGTATGAAGTAGCTAACCTTCAAAACATCGAGGAAGCACATGATTTTTATGATGAAACAGATCCCAATATCAATAAATAAACCCAGTAGGGGCTCTCTTTGGAGGGCCCTGAACCAATCGGAATACAAAGAGTGAATCACCAATTCTATAGGTCAGGTAGAAATCCGACTAAGTTTTCAATAGAGGTACATAAGGACAAAAAGAAAATACGAACTAAGCTCTTTTCCTTTAGCTATGACTAGTACACCCCTAATTCAAGGATCAAATATCCTTATATACCAAATACTGTCAATACCCCGAACATTTCCCCTCTCACTTTTTCATAACCATTTCTAGATTGTGCAAGTGCTTCTTTTTCATTTGAACTTTTTACATATATATTAATTTCCTTTGCCAGTTTTTCACGAGTTTTGATAAAATCCATAACCTGTGTTTTTAAATTATCGGTAAAGTATTCAACCATTCCAAACATCAATAGCCCTAATGTCCGTGCGATCATTTGACCGGACATTCCTTATGATTTGTTATTATTTAAAGAATAAAAAAACAACTTCCTCACGGAAGTTGTTTCAGTTTGTAGACAAAAGGGGTTCGGAATTAAAAAATTCCGAACCCCTTTTTGAGATTCCCTTTGAATTTTTGCCTG
>NZ_JBHZPF010000076.1:0-15187 GCF_042787975.1 Peribacillus sp. YIM B13482 | reverse complement strand
ATGGCAAGTAATGGCTTAACGAATGGAATCTGTTCCAAGACGTTTGTGACTTCTTGCGTCACTCTTTCGAGTTGGGAGGTGAAGTATGGAAATTTTAAAAAACGCTAAAATATTAAATACAATCTGTATACTTCTTGTTACTGTTCATATGCTTGTTTTGTATGCGTTGGTTTTTATGACAGATAAATTGGATACAAGGTTTGGACAAATATGCTCTCTAATTGCATTGGTGTTAGGAATTTTATTTTGCTATAAAGCCTTCAAAATAAAGTCACCATTACGCCATACCTTGCTAATCACAACGTTTTTTATGTCGTTAATAGGTGCGTTAATCCTTCTTGTATTCTTGATTGCTTGTTTTTAAAAGGAGTGTTTTATGCCCCCTTATAGCATCAATCTATACGAAAATACCCAAAATAAAAAAGCATAGTTTTTCAACTAACGGGTGCGTTAGCTGAAGAACGGGGCAGGATAGTTTAACAATCATTTAGGAATATGTGGTAACTTGGTTAAAGAAGGGGGTTAGTTAATTGTTAAAGTTTTTGCAAATTATTTTATCAATAACAGTTACTTTACTTGCAGGGTATGGATGGATTACTGAGGATTTTAAGTTTCAACCATATATGATGTTGTTTTTAGGTTTAACGATGTTGGTAATGGGATTAAGAGAATTTCAAAAGGGACAAAAAGGGTACGGCTGGCTAAGTATAGTTGTATTTATATTTAGTTTATTTGTATCAATCCAAAGTTTCTTATTGAAGTAACGGGTGCGTTAGTTGAGATCCAAAGCTGTCTTTAAGGCGGCTTTTTCTTATAGAACTAAAGGGGCAGGATAGTTCCATAAGTATAATGGTTATTTGTGGTAAAATTAGAGGGGATTTAATAAAAGATTTTGTTCAAAAAAGGGGTTTTACAATGGGAAAAAGGAAATTATCAATTACAGTATTTTTATTAAGTCTTTTTTCATTACTTATTTCGCTTAAATTATTTTGGAATTCAGGTATTTTTGTTGATGAATATGGTTTAAGCCCTGATATTGTTAATGGTGGAGACCTTTGGCTTGCGATGGATTGGTTAAGATTATTATTACTGTTATTACTGTGTGTAGTATCTGGTATTAGTATTTTTAGAGTTAAACAAAATAAGTGAAATTAAGTAAATAAATATTGTGAGAAATTATACTTAAAGTAAAGGGTGCGTTAGCTGAAGATCAGAGCTGTCTTTAAGGCAGCTTTTTTTTATGGAACTATAGGGGCAGGTTAGTTGAACAAAGATAAGATATAATTTAGATTAATATATTAAAATTTAATAAAAACAGAAAGGAAGCATGATTATGACAGAAATGTTACCCATTACATCGGAGAATTTAGAGCAATGTATCGAACTTTACATGAACGTTTTTAATAGTGAGCCATGGAATGAAAGTTGGACATACGAAACTGCTAAAGAGAGACTTACTGACTTATTACATACCCCTAAATTTCTTGGATTTTTATTTCATATTGATAATAATCTAGTTGGTTTTATTGCTGGCAATAGTAAAGTGTCATATCAAGGTTTAACTTTTTATTTGGCAGAGCTTTGTGTAAATAATGAAATACAAGGTAAAGGTTATGGCTCAAAAATACTACATTCTTTAGAGGATGAACTACAGAAGAGAGATATTAAAAGTCTTTATTTATTAACTGGTAACGGCGGGCTTGCAGAAGCATTTTATCGAAAAAATGATTATGTAATAAATGAACATAGGATAGTTATGAAGAAAAACTTATAATTGCACGAATCTTAATGAACTAACGGGTGCGTTAGTTCATTAAGGAGCACTAAAAACAATCAAAGTATTTTATAAAAACTGTATACTAAATCACAAGAAAAGAATCCATTTTGAAAAAAGACTGTTCAAAATGGATTCTTTTTATTTACGCTAATATGGAGGTTCAAGAGGCCTTTTTGATCAATCTTTTTTTCAAAGCTAAAATTTTCATTTTATTTTGGTTTTCTCGCATATATAATTTCCTTTCTTTAAAGTGGTTTCCCACAACTTAAATTTATTTCTCTCACTCTACATTAGGGTACCCATCCAGGGTACAGCATATAATTACTAAGATGCTCTTTCCTTTTCATCGTTAAATTCTACGCCTTTTGCGGGTGAGCCTCCCCGAAAGATGACTAGGAGGATAATAAAGATCAGTAAAACAAGGCTCACTATACCTTTGTCTATCCCCAGACCACCGTGGCTATGTGACGCTGCTAACCAATCCGAGAACGAGGCACCTACTGGACGCGTCATGATATAAGCGAACCAGAAAGCAAAAATTTCATTAAGACCAAATAATCGGTAACCCAAAGCTGGAATAACAAGCAAGAAAGTAAATAATAAACCTGAAGAGAAGTAGCCCAAGTGCATGCTTGATGCGGTCATATCCCCTGCTGCGGTACCGAGTGCGAATGTAACCAGTACGGTGATCCAGTAAAAGATCTCGCGGCGACGGGTGAAAATGCTGTGTACGGACAGAGTTTTTTCTTTAGAATACCAAGCTATGAGAACGACGGCGAGTGCCACTATAAAGAAAATGGTTGAAACGATGTAGGGTATGCCCAGTCCAACACGAACCACATCTGCAGCCATTGTGCCAAATATACTAACCATAATGACAACTAACCAGTAGACCTTTGGTATATATCGACGTACTTTGAACTGTAATATCATTGCGGCTACGAAAATAAGAACACTTAGCGGTGCTGAAATAAGCGGATTTAGATTCTCGAATAAATAATCGGATGCTACTTCACCCATTCCAGTAGTCAGTAGCTTAGTAATCCAAAAGTAAAGTGTAATTTCCGGAACTTTAGCAAACATTTCTTTTGCCTGATTCATGGTGATCGATAAAGATTTGTTCATATTTAAGGACCTTCTTCCAATAATTTTCAATGACAAAGGCGTTAATATAGCTGCAAATCTTTCTTGTTGATAACATATCATCAGCTAGTACGCCTAGTGTAGTTGTACAAATCCCAAAACCTTGGTAAGTCAAAATCAAATAGTAACTTCTAGTAACTTGCTTAACATTTGAAGACTTGAAGGTTGTAGCATTTTTGTTTGTTCTGAAACGGCTAAGTTTTTTTAAAAGAATTAATCTCCTTTTATGAAGTATATTGTTTCTAAGTATTTTCCATCTCTTGTTCATTTGAGATGACGCTAGTCTCTACTATATTACAAATTGGTCAGCTATTTATTAAACCTAAATTAAAATTAACTTAAATGTCTATTAAGTATAGGTGGCATTTTATAATTGTACATAGGGTCCAGTTAAACTTCAGAAAATCTTAAGGTTTTCTCAGTAGGTTGATACATATAAATTTAAAATCACTAGGTTGGTCCATAACCACTATTACAATTTTTGTGGCAGAAGCTAGAACAACAAAGATCTTCTAAACAGGATTGTGAATAAATGTATTTAAGCAAACGGGGGAGTTAGTAAAAAAGTTGATGATCGCTGTGGCGATCATTTTTCTTTTTGGGCTAACTGGCAGGTTTGTTTAATAAGAACTCGATAGCTTGGATAAAATCCATATATAAAATCGTACTTGGAAGGTGTAATATTGAGGCTTCTATATTGGTTGGTAAAGTTAGGATGGTATTTTATAATAACCTTAATTGCAACAACATATTGGAAAAGTTTTGGCTGGTGGTTTCTAATTATGTGGGCGATCATATTGATTTTGGGCGATGAATTGATAAGAAAGTTTCTTAAAAAGTAAGACTTCGTTCAATTAACTGGTGCTTTACTTCCATAACAGGGTTGCTGCGGTAGCCTATTTTTTTATGCAACTAACGGGGCAGGTTAGCTGCACAAGCAAAGGAAATAAAATGAACCGTATATCCCCACTAATGGTAAAATAATGTTATAAAAACGGAGGGGTAATATGGGAATTACTAATATAAGCATTAAAGAGCGTATGGATTATCATAATGTAAATGGTTTGAGCATTGCAGTAATTAATAACGCTCAAATTAGTATGGCTGAACACTATGGTTTACTTGAGGCAGGAACGACTAAAATTGTAAATAGTAATTCTATTTTTAGTGCTTGTTCGATTAGTAAGTTCTTAACCGGGATGCTTGTTTTGCTACTAACTGAACAAGGTCTTGTTGATTTAGATGAGGATATAAACAAAAAGCTAACCTCGTGGAAAGTTCCTGATAATAAATTTACGGAAAACCAATATGTTACATTAAGAAACTTGCTAAGTCATCAATCTGGAATTATAGACCCTGAAGATAGTTTTATGGAACTTAATTCGAATGACGGTATTCCCTCAATCGTTGACCTATTAAAGGGACACACACCCTATTGTAAAGTACCTATTCAAGTGAACTATGAACCTAAGAGCGACTTTCAATATTCAGATGCAGGCTATTGTATAATACAACTACTTTTAGAAGATGTGACTGGTAAACGTTTCGAAGAAATAATGGACGAACTAATATTTCAACCATTAAAAATGCACAACAGTTCATTAGCAATGACCATTTCAGAAGAGAATAGTGATAACTTTTCTTGTGGTCATAAAAAAAGTGGAGAATTAGTTGATGGAAAATATGCTATATACCCCTATCAAGCTGCGTCAGGGCTATGGACAACACCTTCAGATTTATCCATTTTGGTTATTGAATTAATTAATTCTTTAAAAGGTAAAAGTAAGATTGGACTTTCTGTAAGTAAAGCAAAAGAACTGATAACCTCCCAAGGTTGTAAAGAGTGGACTGGACTAGGGGGGTTTTTAGATGATTCAAAAGGAGAACTAGAAATTTCATCGCTTGGTTGGGGAGTAGGCTTTCAATGTATGATGGTTGCATATCCCTATTTAGAAAAAGGATTAGTCATAATGACAAATACAAATTTAGGTGTCCATCAATTGAAAGGGATCATTGGTGAAATATATGATTCCTACGCTTCTGGATTGTGAAGAAATGTACTTAAACTAACGGGTGCTTTAGTTCATTAACAGGGGTTGCTGCGGCAGCCTTTTTCTTATGGCACTAACGGGGCAGTTTAGTTCAACAAGGAGTTATAATATATTAGATTCAGAAGCTTGTAAAAGTGGTGGTGAAAAGTGCATATAAAGTAACAAGATCCACCTATAATAAGAGAGGGAAATTGAATTGAACATAGATATAGGGTTTCTCTTCCTTGTTCTTTTATCTCTAACAGGATTAATATTGTCCATTAGATATACTAAAGAGCAAGATAAAGAGCAGAGTGAAGTAGTAAGTGGAGCAGGAATCTTCGGTAATTTTGTTTATCTTTTGATAACTTTACTACCATTTAAGGTAAGAAAGGCGATATATATCATAGTGTGCCTTCTTATGGTCCTTTTGTTTTCTATTGGTTTATGGGAAGTATCCAAGGTTTAGTTATGCAACTAACGGGTGCGTAAGTTCATTAAGGATCACAAAAAATAATCCATTTTGAACATTTTTTTCAAATGGATTCTTTGTGTTTACGCTAATATGGGGGTTCAGTAGGACCTTTTGATCAATCATTATTTCAAAGCTTGTCACTTTAGGAGTTATTTTTTACCTGTTTTAAGCGTTATTTTGCACTATAAGTAAATATAAAAATACTACCTTTTAATAAAGGGGTAGGGTCAAGACCACATATTTAAAAAGTCCAATTTCTCAGCACAAAAATTGAGAAATTGGACTTTTATCGGATTCTGGTGCAAAAATGATGATATAGAAACAAAGAATCCGGTAATATCCTGTTAACTTTGGGATTAAGCAGCTACTCCGAACAACTTATGAATGAATTCAACCTCATTTGGGCAAACCTTTCCCGTTGATGAGGTTTCTTTCTAATTCTGCAATGACACACATCATTTGGAACATGGCTTTTCCTGTATAGGTTCTTGTATCCATTATTAGAAAAAGAGCAAGCTCAAATTCTTTCTTGCTCTTTTTCTTAAGCTATTATTCTATAACAAATATATCTGTGTGTACTTTTTCGCCCTTTTCCCAAGTAACGGAAGCTTTATAAATATTTTCTTTTTTTGGTGCATCACCTAAATAAAATGACTCATGAGAAAAAGGATGTAATTTAGTCTTTGCTCCATCTTCTCGTCTTCCTTCTTTAAAACTTGTAAGAGTTGTTAGTGTTTTATCATTCTCTAATAGCGCGATTTCTTTGACAACAACTTTGTCATCATTAAGTTGTTTAATCGAGGCATCCCAGCCAGTTGGTTCACTTGGATCTCTATTTTCTTTATAACTCACTTTCCACATATCGTTATCCGATTTCCCAGAAATAGATCCAGTGGAGTTATACCAATAAATGCCTAACAAAATTACTAATAGCGGTATCAAGAAAACTAAATAACTTTTTTTCATTGTATTCTCTCCAAGTTAAAATTTAATGACGCGATATTTTACCCAATCAGTACTAATATTTTTGAAGTTTCTCTTTAAATAATTATTTGTATGACCAGATAGATACAGGGTTCCATCAGATTTCTCATATACAAACATAGAATGTGAGTATCTAGTTTCCTCGTCTTTTTTAAATTGGATTACATCTCCTACATCTGCATAGCTAATAAGCGTTTTTTTGCTTGTACTAGACTTTGTTGATTGAGTTTTGCTCCAAAAGGCATAAAAATCTGAAACATTTATCCATGATGTTGATTTTTTAAAGGTTGGAACTTTGCCACTATCATTCATATAACTATACCAGTATTTTGTATTACTAGTGCTCGCGGGAACAGGAGATGGTTTTTTCTTGCTTTTTCCACCGGCAAATAAAATTTGTGATACGAAATTAGTACAATCGTTTTTTTGGGATTGATACTGATAACTATTTCTAGAATTATACCATTTTTTTGCGTAAGCCTTTGCCTTGCTTACACTATAAGTTGAATAAGTAGAAAATTCAAGTTCTGGAATACCTTCCTGTTTTTCCTCTTCAACTTCTATTTCGGCTTCAATATCTCCTATAGTTTTTTCTTTTTGTACTTCTAAAGCATTTAAAAACTCTTCCTTTTGAGCTTCTAATACTTCGGGTGTTTGACTTTCTTCTGTGTTGGAATCTTCATACATTCCTAAATTTGTTTCATACGCATACGTATATTCAGAAATATACGCTGCTATAATACCGTATGATGGATCCTCTGCTAATTCAGTATTAGTTTCCTCTTCATAGTTCAGTTTCATTACATATTCACTATATTCAGGGGAACCCATTTCGTAGTTTAATTGTTTTTCATTTAAATAGGTCAAAAATGCTTTTTCTGCCTCTTCAAGAGTATATTCCTCTCTTGGTTTTTCCAATGGTTCTTCATTAGCCTTTACAAAGTTGGAATTTACGTTGGTTAAGAACAATGTTGCACAAAATAATAAACCGAATATTCTTTTCAATTTTTTCTCTCCCTATACATATTTTTCCATACTATAGTATATTAACAATAATATATCCAAATTTCTACATTTTTCTCATTATTTTATTATATAACCAAAATAATATTATATTTTAATCAGAAACTAACACTTAGACGTGAAAAGAGAGCACTCCTTACTCCGGAAAAGCGCCCGATTGCTAACAGGTGCTTTACTTGTGCGAAATGTTTCTTGTTTAAACGGAGGATGGCTACACACTCAATTTGAGTTAAAAACATTTCGTACAACAATCGGCCCTTAAAAGCAGTTTTCCATATTTTGTTTTTCTCGAAAGCCTCTAAAACTATAATTTTATTTATAATTAGGAAAAAGCATAAACTAGGAGACTTGTCTATGAAAACATCTATACCTTGTCCTCAGGGTGAGGTTCCTATTACCTAGGAAGACTTTGAAGATTTCTCTTCACCTTTTACAATGAGATGCCCTCATCGAAAATAAATCCAAATTTAGTATTCGAATTTAGTGTTGAATTAATTGATGGAAGACGTGAATTCATTATTAGTGCTGACGGTAATTTATCGGCTTTCCCAGCTGTAAAAGGTCTTGTGAAAGAAGCACCTAAAATGGAAAGTTTCAAGATAATCGCTTACCGTCAAAGAGGAGAAACTTTTAATATTCAGTTTAATGATATTGAGTTAAAACCTGAAGACGTGTTTTTTTGTTATAAAACAGCAGACGCTGAAACAATAGAGCTAGATCTATATATAAAGGGTTTCAATCCAGATAATGATGATTGGGTAGGGGCTACCTTTTTATTACTTGATACTTTAATTGGTGAATTTAATGTTGCTACTAAACTGAGTGAAATAGAATTTCATTCATTTGAAGTGTATTCAAATTTAAGATCAATTACAGAACTTCCATTTTTGATAGATAAAATGAACGATGAAGTAGATCTCCCAATTTAGGGAGACTTTTTAGTTAATATTTAAAATAGTGTTTTTTCGTGTTCTATATTAGGGGTAGGGGCATCCAAAAGCGAAATTTGGGACCATATGCGCAGCTTAGTACCTATGCAACTAACGGGGCAGGATAGTTCATTAAGGAATTTCCATTTTCACACAAATAAAAGATGTTAAATGGTATGATTAAATAAAAAATTGTATCGAACTTGATTTTAAGGAGGAAATATATTCTTGAAAATAGTTAAAATTATCTTAGCGTTAATTGTTCTTGCTTTATCAGCCTATCAGCTAATAACTGAAACCTTTGTAATGCCGTATTTTATGTTGATCGTGGGGGCACTTATGTTGGTAACAGGATTAGTCGAACTTCAAAAAGATAGAAAAGGAGGATTTTTTGGGTGCGTTGTTGTCTCATTATTTCTTTTCTTTGTTTCCATACAGGGTTTTTTAATGAATTAACGGGTGCGTTAGCTTAAAACCGAAGCTGTCTTTATGGCAGCTTTTTTTTATGCAACTATCGGGGCAGGTTAGTGGTAGTAGAAGGTAATCAGGTGTTAATTAGAGAAAAAGGTAGTAATAAATATAAAATTAAATACTTGAGGAGAAAAGGATGGCTCATAATGGGATAGTTTTAGTAGTTAGTGTATCAATATTCAGAGATGATGAAGTCTTAATAATTAGAGAAAATAAACCAACTGCTATTGATAAGTGGAACTTTCCAAGTGGACGCATTGAATATGGTGAAGACATTCTCTATTCAGCTCGTAGGGAGGTAAAAGAGGAAACAGGCTTTGATGTAAAACTTAATGGTACAACGGGTGTATATAATTTTATCAGTAGTACAAACAATCAAGTTATTCTATTTCATTTTACTGGTGAGGTTAATGGTGGTTCATTAAATCTTGAAGAAGATGAAATTTTAGACAGTAGATGGATTAAGGTGAATGACCTTGTGAAATTTGATAATGAAGAACTACGTGAACCCAGGGTACTAAAGCAAATAATAGATAACTTATTAAAAGAGAAGGTACATTCAATTAGTATTTATAATGAACAACTAAGTAAATAATTCATATTAAGCTAACAGTCCTTTACTTCATTACCAGGAGCTGATCATCAGCTCCTTTTCTTATGGCACTAACGGGGCAGTTTAGTTCATTAAGAATTCACACTTTTTTGGGAATAATTGTTATAATAATACAGTTGTATTAAATAAAGGGGTGTTGAATTGATTGGTTGGTTAATTATTTTCTGTGAGATTGGATTTTGGGTGTTTGTTTTAGCAGGATTATTAGTTAGATATATTTTAAAGAAAAAGAAGCTTGGTACATTGTTGCTTATTTGTACACCAATCGTCGATATCATTTTACTCATTGCTACTGTTTTAGATTTAAAAAATGGGGCTATTGCAACAACCGTACATGGACTTTCTGCCATTTATATAGGGGTAAGTGTAGCGTTTGGGCATCAGATGATCAAATGGGCGGATGCGCATTTCGCTTATAAATATGGAAATGGTGAAAAACCTATAAAAAAGAAAAAGTTCGGAAGGGAACATGCTAGACGGGAGCGTATAGGATGGTTCCAGCATTTTGTTTCTTGGTTAATAGGAGGAGCTCTTTTAGCAGTGATGATCTTTTCGATTAATAATCCTTCTCAGACTCAAGAATTGCTTAATACTTTAAAATTATGGACATTGATCTTGGTTATTGATTTTATCATCAGTTTTAGTTATACCTTGTTTCCAAAAAAAGAAAGGTAAAGTAGGGGGACGTGAAGATAAAAGAGTAAAGTTTCTTTTTTATTTGAAGTAATGGAGGAGGTTAAGTGGAAGATGAAATATTGTCAATGGGCATGTGGTGGGACCCCATCTACTATCCAAAAATCACTTGACTCAAAAAGAAAATTAACCTAAACTAAACTCACGATTGATAAAGATTATCAATATCATTCAAGGGATTTCAACATCAAAACAAAGTGCTGGACTCTGGGGTCACCCTTTTTTCCTATAATGACTTAAATAAGAAAGCTGTGAATTTTTATCTTTCTATCTTTTAAACATTTTAATAAATGTTCATAAAAAGGTTATTAAAACAAGAGAGTCATTAAAGTTATTTTTATACCAAAATAGCATTTTATTATTATCTTCTGTAAAGGTGTGAGGCAGATTGAATTTAACTGAAGTTAAACATGGTACTACATATCGTATTATTGATCTATCGAGAGTAAATACAATTGTTCAGAAGCGTCTTATAGATTTAGGTGTTATTGAAGGTGTTGAGATATGCTCTAAGTATGCGATGCCATTCGGTGGCCCATACATGCTTGAAGTTTGTGGTCAATGTCTTAGTCTAAGAAAAAAAGATGTAAATTGCATCGAAGTGGAGCAGGCGTGAGATGTCAAATATGGAAATTGCCTTATTCGGAAACCCAAACACGGGAAAAACCTCCCTTTTTAACATGTTAACTGGCTCATATGCATATGTTGGGAATTGGAGTGGTGTGACTGTTGAGAAAAAGGTAGGGGAAATGAAGAATAAGAAAGATTTACTCATTGATTTACCAGGAATATATACACTAAATCCCCTATCAAAGGATGAAGCGGTAGCGACAGAATACTTATTAAATGATCCATTCCAAGCAATCTTAAATATAGTTGACGCATCACAATTGCTTAGAAACTTACAGCTAACCATTCAATTGCTAGAATTTGGTGCGCCTATGGTTCTAGGGTTAAACATGATAGATGTTGCGCGTTCTCAAGGAATACATATTGATCAAGATATGCTTTCAAAACGTCTTGGTATTCCTGTTCAATCCATTATCGCAAGAACGGGAAAAGGGTGTCGTGAGTTAGGGGATTTCCTGGTTAAACCTCATTTACAACCATCAAATATATTGATTGATTATGGTCCGGAGGTTGAAGAATTAATTCAAGAGATCATTCAAATGATACCTAGTGAGAATAAAATAAACCCTCGCTGGTTGGCGATTCAATTATTAGAAGGTAACTTTGTTGTCAGAAAAAAATTAGAAGAGTGCATTAGTAAAGCACAACTTGAAAAGCAACAAGAAAAGATTGAATCCATTATCCAAGAAAAATATGGGGAAAAATCAATCCGCCTTTATCTATTTAAGAAGCGTCAAGCATTCATAAATTCTATTCTTAATGATTGCTTAACAACAAAGAACAAAGATCATAAAATATTTACAGAATATATTGATCCTATTGTAACGAACCGATATTTAGGTCTTGTTATTTTTCTAACTTTTATGTTTCTCATTTTTAAATTAACGTTCGATTGGCTTGGAACGCCATTATCCGATTTACTAGACCAATTTTTTTCTGGACCTTTGACAACTTGGATTGAAAAAGGATTAACAGCACTGAATGTGTCGCAGTTCATTCAAGATGTTATTGTTCAAGGGATTATTGGTGGTGTTGGTGGGGTGCTGGTTTTTGTTCCTCAAATCTTTATCTTGTTTTTCTTTATTTCATTACTTGAAGACTCTGGTTATATGGCTAGGATTGCAGTGGTCATGGACAGGGTAATGGAACTAGTTGGTTTAAACGGTAAAGCATTCATTCCATTAATTATTGGGTTTGGTTGTAACGTACCGGCTATTATGGGAGCACGAACAATTGAACAACCTAAAGAAAGACTACTTACGATATTATTAAATCCATTAATGTCCTGCTCAGCACGATTAACAGTATATAGTTTATTTGTTGGAGTATTCTTTAAGAGCCATCAAGCACTGATCGTTTTATCGCTGTATGTTCTTGGTATAGTTGTTGCCATTATTTTAGCTAAAATTTTTTCTTTCTTCATCAAAAGTGAAGGATCCATTTTTGTAATTGAATTGCCGCCGTATCGTATCCCTCAGTATAGAACATTGATGAGAAGTACATGGGAAAAAGGAAAGGGGTTTGTGAAAAAGGCTGGCACTTTCATACTTGGTGGAACGGTTGCCATTTGGATTCTTTCTAATGTAGGACCAGCGGGGTTCAACGTACCTGCTGATCATAGCTTCTTGTCCATTGTTTGTAGCTGGATTGCTCCAATCTTTTCACCTCTTGGCTTTGGCACTTGGCAAGCTGTAGCTAGTCTAGTTACAGGGTTTCTGGCAAAAGAAGTTGTTGTATCATCAATGAATGTGATTTATTTCGTACCTGATGGTGGAAGTTTGCAACATGTTGTTTCTCATGTATTTACACCATTATCAGCCTATAGTTTTATGGTATTTATCTTGTTATATGTACCGTGCTTGGCAACAGTAGCAACAATACAGAAAGAGACAGGTTCTAAGAAATGGATGTTTTTTTCTATAGGATATGGATTGGTTGTTGCATACGCCATTTCTTTTGTTGTGTTCCATGGTGGACAATGGTTAGGAATCGGTGTTTAGAAAGGAATTGATCAAAATGATTTTTAACATTATTATAGGTGTTTTAATATTTGGTTATGCAGGTTGGGCTCTTTACAGCTCCATAATGAAGAGTAAAAAGGGGAAATGTGCAAGCTGTGAACTTTCTAAAACTTGTAAAACGAATTGCAGTACATTTTATCCCCAACAAAAATAAGAGCCAGATTGTGAAAAGAAGCTCCTTGGTATTCCATTAAAGGGCGCTTATCTTGAATAAGGTTTAAGTAATGATCTTCAAAAATCGGAGTGCGTTGATAGAGTAACGAAAAAAGCCTAATTTCTCAATGTTAATGCTGAGATATTGGGCTTTTTATAATTTCCTTCTTTATTAGTATAGTTGTATATGGGGTACCGCCACATTCCCATCAAGGTAAGATATCATAATACCCCAGAACGAAAATTTTGTGAATCTTACTCGTTTTTATCGTTTTGGGGTAACTCGTTATTGTTAGCTTGATGGCGATGTGGTAAGACCCCATGCCCATCAAGGTAAGATATCATAATACCCGCAGAACGGAAATTTTGTGAATCTTACTCGTTTTTATCGTTTTGGGGTAACTCGTTATTGTTAGCTTGATGGCGATGTGATGCTACCCCATTAAGAATGATTCTTTTCCTTTTTATTGTTGTATTTATAGAGAAGATAATGGTTAATAGGAGTAAGATTTGTTAATTGGTTTGTTGATAATTATTTTTGTAGATACGGGAGGATACAATGTCTAAAGAAGATGAAAATATAAATTTAGTGACAAGAGTAAGGCGTTTTATCAAGCAAAATAAAGGGTCCATTATTTTGTCATTAGGAGAAATTTCTAATTTAGAGGAAATAGGTCAAGGTGGGAACGGTCTTGTTTATGGTGGGGTCCAGAATAATCAAGAGGTTGCCATAAAGTTTCTCGTAGAAGATAGTAGGAAGAGTAAATTACAACGTTTTAAAGCTGAATATTTCAATATTAATCTATTGGGAGACCGTAGTAACATAGTTAACTATATAAATTATGAAGAAATTTCTTTAGAAGAAGGCTATTTGGTTCCAGCAATTATTATGAAAAGGTACGACAAATCACTCAAAGCTTTACGAGGTGATACTTCGGAAATAAGTGAAGAGACATTTATAAAATTATTTTACTTTTTACTTAATACTTTAGATAAAATACACCAAAATGGAATAATACATAGGGATATTAAGCCAGAAAATATTTTAGTAACAAAAGAAATTGACTTTACTTTAACTGATTTTGGAATTGCTAACTATAATCCTGAGTTATATACATTAAAAGCAAAAACTGAAAGAAGAGAAAGGTTAGCGAATTATGAGTTTTCAGCTCCTGAACAAGCAAATAAAGGTGCTGTTCCTGCCCCATCGATGGATATATATGCTCTTGGTCAAGTTTGCCAATGGTATGTATTTGGAGCAACGCATAGAGGAACAAATAGAAGCAGAATTACTGATGTTTTTACATCAGAGGAAGCAGAAGTCATTGAAATAGTGTTAAATAAGTGCCTTTATAATAACCACGAACAAAGGTATCAAAATGTTAATGAAATTCTTGAACATATTGACGAAATTAAGGAATCCAGAAGAAAAGTTGATCCTTTTGAAGAAATGTATTTGTTAAATGATGTTATTAGAGCTACATGTCCCTCTGTATATCAAGGAGTACAGTTTGTTGATGATGAAAAATATATAAAAAGATTTGTGGAAAATATCAATAAACAAAACTTTAAGAAAAAACTTTGGTTTAATACCGGGATAGGAAATAATGATTTTAGTAATCTACTGTATTTGGGAAATAAGAAAATTTTGTTAGATGGTTATAGAGAATTAAAAATCAAAGGAATTTGGTTATATACAGGAAGTAGTTATGATGACTTAATCATATTTGAAACAGAAGAAAATGAACCTTTTATTATTAATGGAGAAGAGAGCTATTATGCGTTAAAAATAAACGATGAACATATAGTAGATGCCCATCACCTTAGTTCAGGATATTTTGAAATTGATGATAAAGTGTATAGAATCGCAGACCTCCAAATAGAAGAACGCAATAGATCCAATGATTATAAGTATTATTTCATTGGAACTATGTTTCACTCTTCAATTATAATGGCGAATGATTCTTTTTTATATGCGTTTCAGAAACAAAAGGAAATAAACAAGGAAGCAGTAGTTCAATTGATAAAGAATTTAAGAAAGAATAAGCATAGAGAAGTAGGATATAGATTATAGTACCAAGCCTGGAGCGAAACCGCTTCAGGTTTTATTTTATGTGATGTCTAAAAGTTAAAACTTTAAGACACTCTTAAAAATAGAATTTTTTTTGTGTCACTTTGGGAGTTATTTTGCATATATTTCAAGCGCTATTTTGCACTATAAATATAAAAAGCCCAATTTCTCAAC
>NZ_JBHZPF010000075.1:0-15320 GCF_042787975.1 Peribacillus sp. YIM B13482 | reverse complement strand
AAAAGCTATGTAGCTCAATTGGAACATACTATTATCCTTACTAAAGATGGTCCGATTATTGTCACACTTTAATTCAAACGAGGATTCGATTGGTGTATCCCACATCAACCCACTTAAATAAGGGAGTTGCTTTGAACTGCACCCAAATTATTAGATGTTGTCTAACAATTGGGGTGCAGTTCATTTTGGCAGCTCTTATGTTGCTTAAGGGGCAGGGTAGTTGAACAATGACTTGAAGAGAGTAAATCCTTTATAGCTGATTAAGTGATTCTATTATAATGAAGCTTTAAATCATAAGGTGGGTAAAAAAATTGAAGTGGGAAAATGTTGCATACGGTTTTACAATATTCATTGCATTACTCTTTCTTGAGCCGTATCTTGATAAAATGGGCATCAACTATTGGCTAAGATTTTTGTTTATTATAGTTGTAGTTTTGTGCATAAACTTTACTTTATCTAAAATCAAATTCCTTCAGAAATCGGTAACAAAAAAAGTAGGCTGGTCGACTTTGATTACAGTAATGATTTTCGTAGCTGTTTTGGTTAATTTAATCAACTAACGGATGCTTTACTTCGTTAAGAAAGGTTGCTGCGGCAGCCTTTTTTTTATTGCACCAAAGGGGCAGGTTAGCTCTATAAGAAATTGAAATAATAGGCAATAATTGTTAATATTAAATTAGAGAGAATAGGAGAACAGCTAACTAGGCAGGTACATTAAAGGAGATTATGAAATGAGTTTTATGGAAGCAGATTATGAATGGTTTAAATTCATCAATAGTAAAGTCCAACAATATCCATTATTAGATAACATAATGATTTTCTTTGCGGAATATGTTCAATATGCTTTTGTTTTATTAATTTTGATGTTATGGCTACTAAATAAAAGTAATTTCCGTGTGATAGCTTTTCAGGCTATGTTTTCATTTACTTTAGCGTATTCAATAAACAGAATTATTGAGTTATTCATTTATAGAGAGCGACCGTTTATATCGCATGAAATTATTCAACTCGTTGAGCATTCTGCTAATTCCTCTTTTCCAAGTGACCATGCTACATCTGCAATAGCAATTGCTGTTACTCTTTGGCTATCATCCCATCATTTTAAATATACATGGTTTATTCTTGCGATAGTAGTAGCTTTCTCAAGAATATGGGTAGGGGTTCACTATCCCTTAGATGTAGTTGCGGGAATTTTAAATGGAGTGATAATAGCATTATTTACACATTACCTTTTGTTCAAGGTAAAACCCATATCATTACTAATAGAAAGGCCAATTTTCCAAGGACAAGGTAGGATGAAAGATTGTTAGTTATGGCAGATTATATATCTTGCTAAACTAACAGGTACATTACTTCCATAAGGGGGTTGCTTTGGGAGCACTTTTTCTTAATGAATTAACGGGGCAGTTAATTCATTAAGAATCCACACCTATTTTGGTAATTATTTTTATAATGAAGTGGCTGATTTCAGTAGGAAGATTGCTGTTCAAGGTGGAGGATAGATATGAAATCTAAAAAGACAGTAGTGATTATTGCTTTCGGTATAATATGTATAGCTATCTTCATAAATCTATTAAAGAAGGATTTATGGGATGTAAACGAAGAGTTATTAAAAGAAGAAGTGTTATCAATTGGACATTCCGTTGAAACAATAAATTTATTAGATGTAACACCATTTGACTGGGATGTAGTATATTCCTTTGGACCATATACCCCGAAAGATGATATATATGAAATGGTAGGTTATAAATGGGATGCTATTAGTGAAACTGTAAATGAAGGAATGAATCAAGTTGTATTTTTGAACGATGGAAAAGTGGTCTGCTATTTATATGGTTATCCTGAGAATAATGGATATGGTATATCTTTTGAATCTGAGAATGATAAAGATGCTGGTTATATGCTTAATATTAAAGATGATGTAAATTTTCAAGTAGAAAGAAGCGACAGTGTCGTATATTTGAGAAACTAAGGAAGGATAACTACCTGGTGCTTTTTCAATAATGAAGGCTGCTACGGCAACCCTTTTCTTACGGAACTAACTGGTCAGTTTAGTTTAATAAGACTTTTAGAATCAAACTATCAGTTGAAAAACCTTTTTAGAAAAAATCTCGTATATTTATTAGAATAGGAGGAACAGGTTATGTTAGGGGATATTATATATCAAGTTATTGTTTTCGGAGGTATAGCATTAATTTTAGGTGTTTTAGGTTATTTATTTTTTAAGAGAACCAAGAAAAGCTGATTAAATTTCTAATTCATGTAACGGGTGCTTTACTTCATTACCAGGAGCTGATCAGCAACTCCTTTTCTTATAGAACTAAAGGGGTAGCATTCCTGTAATAACTGAAAATGAGGTTTGGATGAAAAAAGACCTCTTGATATGATGAACGTGTCCTAAGCTGGCAAGGAAAAAACATCTATTTGGAGGCCTTACAATGAATTATAACCAAAATCATAAAATCTCTCAAATTACTTCTGAACCTTAATTGTCGGAGTAGAACATCGCCAAGCACAAACATGTCGCTCGAGCACGATTTTAGAGGATTGGAACTGGGTAAAACGTGTTTCTTTGAAAAATCCGGGTGACAAGATATTACCAATGAATTTTAGATGAGATCAAAGGAAGAATCAACGAGGTTGTTAAAGCATAAGCGTCAAATATTCCCCGCCTACATAGCACAACTTAATGTTCCTAGAACAAAAGTATACATTTATGAATTAATGCTCAAATGTGTATAGCCTTATTCATCAGATTCGTACATTAGTTTACAAATTGAATAATATTGTATTCAGAGGTTAACCGATAACGTCTACGCTTCAAGTAAATATAAAAAGTCTGCATATGATTGATCCTTTTGTAAGAGAAATAAAGTGTATTGGTCTTTTGGGATTTCATATAAATCATATACAGCACCATTTTCGTTTAATTGCGCATACATCGATTTTCTTGTTTCATTTGCTTTTATAACATAAGGAAGTTTTTCGGCAGCTTTTATGGAACGGATATTTTCTTCTCGAATCCGCATAAAAACCGTCTCAATACCTAGCTCATTAAAGAGTTCTTTAAAAAAAGCATCTTTAGCAGGTCTATTATATCCTTTTCCGTGATAAGGTTTTCCAATCCAAGTACCTAAGAATCCGCAATTATCTTCTATATCGAATAAAGTAATCATACCGATTGGAATTCCCCACTCATCAAGAATAGTCCGAGAAATTAATTCGCCACGCTCTTCGGCCTCAATCGTTTGTTTTGTCATAAATAAGAATTCCTCATATGAACGAACTTTTTGGCGTACAAATGGGAAGACATCTGGATGTGCCATTAGTTCGTACAATACGTGGCTTTCATGAAGATCTCGTTTCTTAAGCATAAAATCCCTCCAATCATAAGCAGACTCAAGTGTGTTTTAGGATTTTTTTTAATAATAAGAGATATGCAATAAGTGAAAATGCATAGCGGTTTTCACTGAATTATGGCAATTCACAATGCTAAAGGGGGCTTTTATAGATTTTAAGATACATTGATTTTTGATAATTAGGTAAAATAAAAATATGTAAGCGACCTTATCATTCCTATTAGGATACACAAGGTCGCTTAAACTATTTCTTCTTGATTTATCATTACTTTGTAATCTAATCCTTTCATTTTTTTATTTTTTTAATACCAGTTTTAGTATTTTTCTAAGAGAAGATCCGTATTTTAAAAAAGGGACAAAGGCTAAGAATTCTTTAGAAAAAACAGAGCTTTCTTGATACTCAATGTGCATTATATGTCTTCGTCTTTCTCTATTTCATTGGCATCACCTTCTTTTAATTTAGTAAGATTAGCATACAAGAAAAATTTTATGTTGTAAATACAAAAGTCGAAATTTTCTGAAAAATATCGAAAAAAGTAGTTTTATATACTTTTTTTAAGAGAATCGGATCTTATGCAGCAATTCCAAATAGTTGAGTCTAGACGGAAAAAGATGGGAGCTCATACCTGTCCATATGGTTAACAGGATTTATATAGAACCACTTTTTATGCTTCATGGAAAATATGAATAAAATATAAATAAGGATTCTTGCATCAAGACCCTTTCCAATATATAATATTTAGAATATTTAGAAAATTTGGAGTGGAGGAGTGAAATTATATATCTATAAAACAATTACAAGAAAGTTATATGTCTATTCTACAATTACGAGAAAGTGAGATGAAATACCGAGCTCTATTTGAACATGCAACTGATGCAGTTTACCTATTAGAATTGAATGAGGATCGATTGCCAATTCTATTTCTTGACGTAAATCCAGTTGCATGTAAAAGATTGGGTTATAGCAAGGAGAAAATTCTTTCAATGTCTGTTATGGATATTCTTCCTGAAAAAATTAAAACTATAAACATTATAAAAGATTCCGAAAAGGGAAAACATAACTTCACTTTCCGAGATGAATATGTTTTTAAAATTGAGGAGAAAATAGATACTGAGTTAATCATCGATATCTTTAGATTAGGTGAAAAAGAGGTTGCTATGGTTATTTCTCGAGATATCACTGAACGTTTAAAAACAGAAGAATTACTGCGAAAATCAGAGAAGCTTGATGTGGTAGGGAAATTAGCTACAGCAATAGCTCATGAAATTCGAAATCCACTAACAACTATTAAAGGATTTATACAACTAATACAATCAATGAAAAATAAAGAAAATCAGTGGTACATAGATGTAATATCATCGGAAATTGAACAAATAGAAGTAATCATAAATAGACTTATGATAGTAGCTAAACCACAAGCAGTAAAGGTTCAACTCAATAATTTGAGCATGTTAGCAGAACAAGTTATAACGCTACTGCAACCTCAAGCAATGATGAAAAATATACAGATCAGAACAGAGCTTAAATCAGAAATTCCCTACATACCTTGTGAAGGAAACCAAATAAAACAAGTGTTTATCAATATCTTAGAAAATGCAATTGAAGCGATGTCAACGGGAGGAGAAATTTTGGTTCAAATCGATACACTTGATAGTCATCAAGTAAGTATTTGTTTTATCGATCAAGGATGTGGGATTCCAAGAGAACGTATCCCATATCTTGGAGAACCCTTTTATAGTATCAAAGAAAAAGGGGTTGGCTTAGGGTTAATGATCTGCTATGAAATTGTGAAAGCACATCAAGGAAAGATAGTTATTGAAAGTGAAATAAATAAAGGAACAACAGTTAATGTTATTCTTCCCATCTATTTTCTTTCTTATCAAAGGATTCTTTTAATTTCTTTCATGGGAAAGGCTTTTCGGTGATTACATACGTCGGTGTCGACTGGATATGACTACTTACAAATATTGAATGATTGGTATATCTTATACAATATTTTATGTAATCTTTGTTTCACTTTTGGATTGCATATTATCACGATTTTCTTAGTTTCTTTTGACATGAGAGGATTGACCGTGACGACGGCAATATCCACACAGAATAACTAGATGTTGATCCGTAATTCTCTCAATTAGTTGATTTTGTTTGTTTTGCATTTTAACATTCATAGTAGGGCTTCCTCCTTAAGACTTTGAGTTTAGTTAAGTATTTATGTTTAAGAAATTTACGCTTTAAGTTTTTTTGTAGCTTCTATTAAGCGGCTTTTTGTAAACGGATTTTTTGCTTTTCTAGTGTATAGACATAGAAGAACCCCGAGTAATGGACCTTTTTCGAAGTGTCCATTATTCGGGGTATAGTTCATGAAAGGGTATTTTATTTAGATACTGGTATGACTGCACCTTTATATTTTTTAGTAATGAAGTCTTGTATTTCTTTAGAGCGAAGTACTTCTACTAACGCTTTTACTGTCTCTTTATTTTCATCGCCCTTACGTACAGTGATAATGTTTGCATATGGATTATCTTCACCCGATTCAACAGCGATTGGGTCTTTAAGCGGATCTAGCCCTGCATCTAACGCATAGTTCGCATTAATAACAACCGCATCACCTTCGTTGTTATTATAAATTTGAGGTAATAGGCCACCTTCTATATCTGCATTAAAAGTTAAGTTTTTAGGATTTTCTACAATATCATTAATCGTAGCTTCTGTTTTATTGAGGCCTTTTTTTAGCTTAATAACGCCTTCTTTTTCAAAAATAGATAGAATACGTCCTTGTTCAGCTACAGCATTACGCATAATAACTGTACCGTTTTTTGGAAGATCTTTTAAGCTATCATACTTTTTAGAGTAAATGCCGATTGGCTCAATATGAATAGCACCCGCATTTACAAAGTCATAGTCTGGATTCTCTTTTAACACTGATTTAAGATATGGAACGTGTTGGAAATAATTTGCATCAATCTCTTTATCAGCTAACGCTGTGTTCGGAATAATATAATCTTGGAATGTTTTAATTTCTAAATCAATTCCCTTTTCCTTTAATAATGGCTTTGCCTCTTCTAAAATTTCAGCATGTGGAATGTTTGATGCACCCACAAGGATTTTCTTTTCTTTGTCTGAAGAATCTGATCCGCTGTTAGTCGTACCGCAAGCTGCTAAACTTAATACTAATGCTGAGGAAACTGCTAAAGTTGATATCCACTTTTTCATAATTCATTTCTCCCTTATCGTTTATCTATTTTTGTTGTAAATATATCACCTATAAATTGAATAAAAAACAATGACTAAACATCATTATTATTGAGCTGAAACCCTTCAAGATATAACAAATTACCTAAACCACCTGCACCAACCCCAGCAACCAACTAGAAGGATTGTTGTAACTGTAATACCTGAAATTAATGCTGGCACCAGCTCTTAGTATGTTAGTTTGTCCGAAGTATACAGGGGAAAGGAAAGTTTTTTCTCCTCAAAAAAACCTTTCTACACATGAGTAGAAAGGTTGGTTAAACAATCCTTTCTCTCATCTTCCAAAGCACATTGCTTTGCAGGAATTGGCACCATATCAGTTAATTAACTGACGGTTGCCGGGCTTCACAGGGCACAGTCCCTCCACCTCTCTTGATAAGAGTCAAACAATATATTCAATTAAACGAAATATTTTAAATTCAGCGTTAATATAGTATGACAGTGATCTTATCATGACCAAATGGTAGTGTCAATCAAAAAAATGTTCAATTAATTTGAATTTACGAATGATTGCGTTAAATGTCTTGTTCCTGTAGCCCTTACGATTGCTTGTTCCAGGCCCTGCAGAAGCCTTCACTATCAAGAAGCGTGATAAAAACATCTATTGAATTAAATTCATGCATAACTATTATTAAGACGAAAGTTCTGATTTTTTTCGTATCAAACTACGCAGATAATTACATGGGAAATATGTCCGCCGCTATTTCGATTTCGACCGAAAAAAGCGATTTGGAAAAATCCCAAATCGCTTTTTTTATAGTATTATTTTTTAGGTGTTTTATTTAAAATAAAGCGTAGTTCATTGATATCATCATCAGATAGGGCATCTTCCTGAATGAATTGGACAAGCATGGATTTCAGGGCACCTCCATAGATACGGTTGATAAATGATTCGGTCTCGGCACGCTGGCACTCTTCCTGTGTATAGAGCGGGTAAAAGGTGTAAATTCTTAGATTTTTATCGACACCTACTACATCTTTTTGAACCAATCGATCGAGAAGAGTGCGTATGGTTTTCGGCTTCCAATCGGTACTCTCCTGTAAGGAAACTATGATGTCATTTGCTGTTTGAGGGGCTTTATCCCAAAGCACGTTCATGATTTCCCATTCTGATTCTGATATGCTAGGAATGTTTTTCTCCACTTTTCTCCCCTCCATTTTTTTTATAGATTCCTAAATCCTTTAAAATTGATAAAGTAATTTCTCCCGCCTTGCTTCCAGATGAATCATCTTCATTTTGTATATTGGTAGCAAAGAAATAAGTATCGTTCTTCGTCTCTACATACCCGATAAACCAACCATTGATGTTTTTTCCATTCACTGTTCCTGTACCTGTTTTTCCTGATAGGCGAGCTTCCTCATTCTTTTCTAAGAGCAGGGCGTCCTTCACAGCTTGGATATGCATTTCCTTATATCGCAATTGATTGTAATAAAAGGCTTGCAGCAGTTGGACTTGCTCGACTGGAGAAATTTTCAATGAGGATTCGAGCCAGAATTCACCCAATTCCCCGGATACATCGGAATTTCCATAGTTTATCGCTTGCAGATTGGATTGTATTGTTTCAAATCCCGTTCTGCGATCTAATTCTTGGAAATACCAGTTTACCGAATTTTGTAAAGCGGATGAGACATCCTGATCCATATTCCAAGCGTCATAGGGTTGCTCAGTCCCATCCCAGGAAAGAGTGGATTCTTCGGGTGATATCACATTTGATTCTAGTGCAAATAAGGCACTATAGATTTTGTATGTGGAATCAGGTGATACCCGCAAAGTACTTTTCTCTTCATTATAAATGCGATATTGCTGTGCGTTATGATCATATAAAACAAAGCTTCCTTCATACCCTTTAAAGAATTGATGTAAATCTTCATAAACTACTCTGTCATTTTTAAAATAGTATCGGTCTTTTTCCGTCGCAAATGCGAAAACGAAAGGTAATTGGATTGTCAAAATGATACTGGCCAACACATAAATAAAGACGCTTTTCCTTATTGATTTTTTTTGGGAATGCTTATAGGCAGAAATTTGTTCAATTCGCTTTTTGATTTGAAGCTTGGAACCGTTTAATTGTGTCACTAACTGTAGATTACTTGACCGTTTTGAAAGATCCAAAAAATTAATGATAGTATTTCCATATTCACTAAAAGAGTTATCATCCAGTAACTGTAAAACAGATGTATCACATGCGATTTCCCGATCCAATCTCATTTCTCTAAACGCAAGCCAAACAAGGGGATTAAACCAATAAATGATTTGATAGAACAATATCAAGTAATTTGTCAGCAAATCCTTGTTTTTATAGTGATTCAGTTCATGAAGAAAGATATACTCGTAATTTTTCAAGCTAAGCCAGTTTTCATGCTGAGCAGGTAAGACGATATATGTTTGAAAAAGTCCGAATATCATTGGAGATTGGACTCTTTTCGAAATAACGATCTCCATTGATTTTTTTATCCGTAGTCTTTTCTTGCATTCTTCGAAAAGCACGAGAACTTCTTGATTGGAAAACGGAGAAGAATAATTCTTTATCCTTCTAATTGTGAGCCATCCACGAACCATAGTAAAGGTAAATAAAAGCATCCCTGATATCCATAAACCCATCACCCCCATATTAAGTAAGGACAGGTTCGGCCGATTGACCGATACAGAAAAGTCTTGTATGAGGTGTAGGCCCTGCATCATATCAGTTCCAGTTTTTTTCATATTAGAGCTGGATGCATGAATCTGATTTATATCCCCACTGCTAAAGACAGAATTTAAATTATATAAATCAGTAGGTATGAATGGAAGTGCTAAAGCCATAAAAAGAAACATCCACAAATGATAGTGCCATTTTGCTGTTAATTGTCTTCCAAACCATTTTCGTATAAGTAGGATAACAGTAACGGAAAATGAAGACACCAATAAACCTAATATAAAATGAGTTAAAAACATGTCCTTCAATACCTACTCTCTTGATTTTTAAATTTTAAAAAACAGGTATATAGCATATTTATAGTAGCGTGATGGTTAAAAAAAGAAGAATTGACTTTACTTGATTACATATGTAATACTATACTACAGATGTAATCAGACTACAAATGTAATCCATTAAAAATCCTTGCATGAGGTTGTTTTTTCAATTCGTACATAAGAGTCTAATCAAATAATTAGGAGGTTTATATCATGAACAAAAGATGGTTTTATCAAATACTGGCACCAATAGGATTGGTGCTTATGGTTGCAGGCTGCTCAGATGAGAAAAAACAGGTTGTACAACAAGCAGAAACAGAACATACCGGGGGAACTAACCAAACGTCAGAAAATATTACGGCAAAAGAAACCGCAATGGAGAAATTTAAACAACTTGAGAAGGAATATGATGCAAGGCTTGGGGTCTATGCCATTGATACAGGAACGAAAGAAACCGTGGAATTTCGTGAGAACGAACGATTTGCGTATGCATCTACATTCAAAGCCCTAGCCGCAGCTGTATTGTTAAAGCAAAATCCGATATCAGTGCTTGAGGAAATAAGGACATTCACCAATGAAGATATTGTTACCTATTCTCCGATTACAGAAGACTTTGTGAACAAAGGAATGAGTCTTGGAAAGATAGCTGAAGCAGCGATGCAGTATAGTGATAATACAGCAGGAAATCTTCTGTTCGAAGAATTAGGCGGACCAGATGGATTTGAAAAGGCGTTACGGGAAAGTGGCGATACTATCACAATGGCTGACCGTATTGAACCAGATTTGAACGAAGCTATTCCTGGGGAATCACGGGATACAAGTACCCCTAAAGCACTTGCAACTACCCTTGAGGTGTTTGGAATCAGTGAGTACCTTCCTGCCGATAAGCAAGAAATTTTCACAAATTGGCTAAAAGGGAATACTACAGGTGATTCCCTCATTCAAGCTGGTGTACCAGAAAGTTGGGAGGTTGGAGATAAGAGCGGAGCCGGTGGTTATGGAACTCGAAATGATATAGCGATTGTGTGGCCGCCAAATCGAGAACCGATTATTATAGCGATCATGTCAAGTCGCAATGAAGAGAATGCAAGCTTTAATGATAAACTCATCGCAAAGGCTGCAAAAGTGATTGCTCAGGCGTACTCTAACAACAAATAGATTAAAATTGTAGAGAAAGAGTACGACACTTTGGGTGACGAACGTTTTTTACTTCAAGAAAGTTTGTGAAATAATATACTTCAATTAAAGGGTGCAAGAGTTAAAGAGCCGGCTGCTATCCCAGCCGGCTTTTTTTGTTGAAAAACAGTTTAAATTTCTATATGTTAACTTGTTATGGTTGCATGATAAACGATTTGAATATTACGGGGAAGAAGCATTTGAAAAAAACAAGAGAAAAATCGGAAAGTTCTCCAGCGCCTACACGATATTCTCCGTTCGCGCCATTTCTATTGCTTCTTCGCGGTTTTTGACGTCAAGCTTCGAGTAGAGATTCGAGCAGTAATTGCGGATCGTTCCCTCCGATAAAAATAGCTTGGCGGCAATCGACTTGTAGCGCAGCCCGTTTGACAGATGCTCCAGAATCTCCATCTCGCGTTTCGTAAGCCCGTACGGGTAGTTTTCCTTACTTGAGCCGATCTTCTCCAACTGCTCGCGCTGACGCTTCATCTCTTCGAAAACTCGCGTAGCGACCGATTGGTCGATCCAGGTTCCTCCGTTATAAATAAGTTTCAAGGCTTCCTTCATCTCCCGCGGATGAATCGACTTCAGCATGTAGCCTTCCGCCCCGCGCTCCAATGCAGTTGCCGCCTGCAAGGTATCCTCAAACGTTGTCATGAGCACAATCTTCATATCAGGCCATCGTTGTTTCATCTCAAGTAAAGCTTCAAGCCCGTCCATTTCCTGCATGCGAATATCCATTAGCACGATATCCGGCTGCGACCGCTCACAATGTTCCAATGCTTCGCACCCGTCCACCGCCTTACCAACAACGGTAAAATCAGCATGCTGATCCAAAAGTTGCTTCAAACTGTCGGTAATGATCGCCTGGTCATCAACGATCAGCAGGCGAATCGTGTCATGTACTGGCTCTGTCTGTAACAGAATATTACATATGACGAAAGTTCCTTGCCCAGACCCGGAATGAACGGACAGCGTGCCATGAAATGGTTCAAGCCGTTCCTTCATCCCATTGAGCCCAAATCCGAATTGGATCTCTTCCATTCCGATGCCGTTATCTTCGATCTGTAACCGAAGCTGATGACTATCGAAATGCAGTTGAACGGATATCAAGCTCGCCTGACCGTGCCGAACCGCGTTGGTTAGAGACTCTTGAAGGCAGCGATACAGACAAAAGTTTATTTTTTGCATAACTCGAGTCTCACCTGATTACGTCTTCAACTATGTATAAAAAATCGCTGAACTTAATGAGTTAGCTTCTAAAATATTTCACGCTAAAGAGGAAAATAAATACATGATACACTTTGGAATATAAGCCTTTTTGTTTTTTATCTTATCTAAATTAACGGGTTCCCTTTTGAGGTGCAAACTATGAAAATCACATCACATTTTTTGTCACTAATATCAATGCAATTCTCAATGGATTTCTCTAATTAAATATCAATAATAAACGCAGAGAAGGGATAGCTTAATAGCTATCCCTTCATCTTAATTTCACTATCTAATCCCGTTGGTTGAAGAAAGTTGTTGTCTGTTTTTATTGAGTGTCTTCGTCGCCCTTGTACTCCAAAATATCACCTGGCTGACAATCCAAAGTCTTACATATCGCTTCTAATGTTGAAAAACGAACCGCTTTTGCTTTTCCATTTTTCAGAATGGAAAGATTCGCCATAGTAATTCCAACCCTCTCCGAAAGTACTGTTACGCTCATTTTCCTTTTTGCCAACATCACATCAATATTGATGATAATCGCCATGATATTCACCTCAGATCGTTAAATCATTGTCTGATTTTATATTAATAGCTTCTTGTAAAAGTCTTTGGAGAACAGCAGCAAAAACGGCGATCACCATTGAGGCGAAAATAATGACCAATCCGATTGGTATGAAACTTGGAGGGTCAACTCTTTTCGCCATGAGATAGTAGAGTGGCATACCTAATAGGTACAAGGTGCTGATCGTGATGGCACAGTGTTTTATATTCTTTAAAGCCTTTACCGATAATTCCGAGAACGCTTGGTTCTTATCAATATAGCTTAAAAGTTTAAAAGCTTGATAAAGAGCGAAATAAAAAGGGATCGCTGCCACGTACATATCGATTAAAACGAGAGATTTCATATAAGCAATATCTGGATACAATTCCCCAGCAAAATTCCCGATCTTAGGCACCAAAAATATGCACAATGCAAGAACTGCAATTCCAACCAGGAAAATAATTACCTTTAAGAAAGTGGTTGAACCTCGTTTAACATTCATTTAAAATACCTCACTTATTTAATGACAACATGATTTTATCATATTATTTATCGTTTTACAATAAAATCATATTGTTTCTTATTGTATTATTATTGTTACATGAAGTCCTTCGATATACTTGTTTCTTCGATCATATCCATGAAGGGCATTCAAACATTCCGAGTAAGACTCCGTATCATTCTTTGTTGGTGGTTGAGGAGAGAAAGAGAAGCAAGTCTTGCATTCTTTTGAGAGAAATCATCAAGATCTATATAAGCTGGAGCAAGAGAATAAACAGAATTTGTGGAAGAGTCATCTCTTGCTCTAATATAGACGGCCAGCATTAATATAATAAATGAAGTGGTAATTGAGTAGGTTTGTGAAACATTGTACTTAAACAAACGGGTGCGTGTGCGGCCGCGCCTAGGTCGTATCATATAGCGGGTGGGATTCCCATCGAGTAAGAACTAGCCATTCGCTCGTAGCGAGTTAATAAAGTTCACCTAACAATATTGTAAGATGCTAACAATATTGTTAGGTGAACTTCATATGTTTTAAGCCGTATCATTTAGAATAAAGTTTAATCGTTTATAAAAATGATAAACCAAATCAATTACTTGATTTTGGTTTTCCTTAATCCTATAGGGGCAGGTTAGTTGACGAAGACCCGTTTGCTTTATGGTATAGTTTATTAAAATTCAGTTTGTAGTTTATGGGGGAAATTTAGTGTCAAATAAGTGGAAATATGCAATGGGATTGTTTTTTAAAAAAAGAGAAAGTACTAAACGTACTAAACCATTTATACTGATTGGATATTTAATGAGGATATTAATGGGCTTAACTTTAATATTGGTTATAATTAATGATTTTAATTTTAATTACATTAAATATATAATTCTTTTATTAGGAATTGATTCAATAATAGATGGATTTGAAAGTTTTTTAAAAAAGGAAAATAAGAGGCAGATGTTAGTAGATTTTGGTATTGCTTTTATATGGTTCGTAGTATTTTTTATAAGTGGTTCGTAATGTTTTATATGGAACTAACGAGTGTTTTACTTCAATAAGGAAGGTTGCTGAGGCAGCCTTTTTCATATGGCACTAACGGGACAGATTAGTTGAATAAGAAGGGAAAAACAAACTTTTCATTGAATTAATTAGGATCAATTTAATAAAAGGAGAGACTCATCTGTTCATGAAATTATCAATGTCACAACTATTTGCTTTAGAGCATTTTACAAAGTATGCAAGGAACCATAAACATCAAGCTAAAGCAACCATTAATCACATATTAAAAATGTCAAATATCTCGGATAAGATATTTGAAAATGCTGTTGTTAATTTAAAGACTCACGCAAAGATTGGCCTACATTTTCATCCAGATAGACCAGATTCGACTATGAAAAGCGTTGCTGAAGCACTGCTTGAGCAGGGAATATATAAGAGCCAGTTTGAAACATTTATATCTAATGGCAGCGTATCCGCATACTCTGGTGGTGAACGCGACATTTGGGAGAAGAGAATTTTTGGAGGAGCATATCAACTGGAGGGCACAACCAATAACCAACGGCCTAAATATGGGGCACTTAATTTGATGTTACATCCAGATGGGCCTGCACCACGTTTTGGATCATGCTATTTTATTCTTTCCCCTGAGGTCTCATATCGTTCCACCTACACGTATTTGGATTCACATCAAGACCCAAAAGAAAAGGGTACTTATGAAGAGTTTGACATCATTTTGGCTGCACTCTTGGAAGAGGCGTTCTTAAGAGATTTTGCAATCGGTGAAAGAAATCTGACGCCAGCAAGATTAATCAATCATTTACTGGTTAACCTAGAAAACCCGTTTATGGACCAAGCAAACAAAGAGCCAAACCGCAATCTTAACCACTATCTTGAAGCCCAAGTTCATGGGGATATTTCACTTAAAGAAGACGTGGAAGTGCTTGTTGCAGATCCTTCATTCAAGGACACTTATGTAGGGAGAACAATGGAACAAATATGCCTTAAGTATTCTATTGATCTATATTGGCACATGGGTTTTGTACTTATGGTAGACGAGGTTCCTGCGGATTTTAGGGGTCCATCAATGACTTCCTTGGCAAAACGCATTGCACAAAATAATTTTATCGATGCGAACATAATTGGATCTGCTGTTATGGACTTGAAACGCAATCCAGTATCTTGGAGTGATCGCGGAACTTATAAGGAGATACTTCAGGAATTAAAACTATTGTGGCACGTTTTAGTGAGATATGGAAAGACTGGTATGTCAACACTAAATCAAACAACTTTTTTAAGGGCTAAGTTTCGATAAGCCACCGGACTTAAGTAGCCAAGTG
>NZ_JBHZPF010000074.1:0-15644 GCF_042787975.1 Peribacillus sp. YIM B13482 | reverse complement strand
AATAAACAAGTAATTAACGATAAAAATCAAAATGGGGAAGGAGCAAAAGCTCTCCCCCATTTTGTCAACAGCCCCATTAACGGAAGGTTTTTTTAAAAAAGCGTAATTATAGCACTTTACTCAAGAAGGCTCTGGTTCTTCCCTGCTGGGGATTATCAAAAATCTCACTGGGGATATTTTCTTCGATAATATAACCTTCATCCATGAAAATCACGCGATCGCCAACTTCTTTTGCGAACCCCATCTCATGGGTCACCACCACCATGGTCATGCCCTCCTTGGCCAGTTGCTTCATGACCTCAAGGACTTCACCGACCATTTCCGGATCAAGAGCGGAAGTCGGCTCATCGAATAACATGATTTTGGGTTCCATCGCCAACGCCCTGGCGATTGCCACACGTTGCTTTTGTCCCCCCGATAATGAATCCGGGTATGCGTTTGCTTTCTCGGCAAGCCCCACTTTCTTAAGCAGTTCAATGCCTCTTTGGGAAGCCTGTTCTTTGGAAATCTTGCGGACCTTTAAAGGCGCGAGCATAATATTCTCAAGAACAGTCTTATGTGGGAATAAGTTAAAATGCTGAAATACCATGCCAACTTCCGTTCGAACTTTATTGATATTGACCTTCTTGTCTGTCGTATCAAGTCCCTCGATGAAAATATGGCCTCCCGTTATCGTTTCAAGTTGATTGATACACCTAAGGAAAGTGGATTTACCCGATCCAGAAGGCCCAATTACCACCACTACTTCCTGAGGTGCAACGATTGCATTGATATTTTTCAATACTTCATTTTCCCCAAATGACTTCTTTAGATTCTCGACCTTGATCATTCTGTTTTCAACCTTCTTTCGAGTCTATTTAATACGAAACTTAAAATGAGGGTCAGGAATAAATAAATGAAGGCACATGCCAAATATGGCTCCCAAACTTTAAAATACTGACTCCCCATCGCTTTCCCCCAATACATTAATTCTGGTGCTGCAATGACACAAAGCAGGGATGAATCCTTCAATAATACGATGAATTCATTTCCCAACGGAGGGATCATTCGTTTAAAAGCTTGAGGTAATACAATATGAATCATTGTTTGGGTATGGGTCATTCCCAATGAACGTGCCCCTTCCATTTGCCCTTTATCGATGGATTGAATGCCCGCACGGAAAATTTCCGCAATATATGCGGCTGCATTTAAAGATAAAGCAATGACCCCAGCAGTTACTGCATTCGTTTCCCCGGTAAAAAAGGGCACAATGCCAAAATGGATTAAAAAGATTTGAACTAATAGCGGTGTTCCGCGAAAAACCGTGACATAACAGTAAAATGGAAAGGCAAGCATTTTATTTCTCATGATTTTCCCTAAACCGATCAATAACCCCAAAAAGGTTCCGATGAGGATGGAGGAAACCGACAGCCCTATAGTAAGTAATGTTCCTTTTAATAAGAAAGGAGCATATTCAAAAATAATATCCCAGCGAAAACTCATTCCGTTCCCCTCCTAAAGACCAAAAAAACTGCGTAACTTCACACGTAAAGTTACGCAATCTTCTACTATCCACTTGTTTTATTGTTGTGCTTTCAATGTTTCGATATCTGGATCAGTACCAAACCACTCTTTATAAATTTCTGCGTATTTACCATTTTCATAAATGGCATTCACTGCTTTATCGAACTCCGATTTCAATTCACTGCCTTTTGGGAACATAAGACCATAGAATTCCTTATTGAAACTATTGCTATCTTCAACGACTTTCAGTTTTTGATCTGGGTTATTTTTCACATATTCTTCAACAACCGTATTATCAGCTACGACAGCCGAAGCTCCCCCTTTTAGTAATTCCTGAATGGCCAGGTTATTATTTTCAAATTTCTTGATGTCCTTGTGATTTTTTCCAAGGAGTTTCTCTACCGCTTCCTGTCCGGTTGTACCAGTCTGAACGGCAATGACCTTCCCTTTCAATTCATTTCCTGATTTTATATCACTTTTCTCTGGAACGAGAATCTTGTTTGTGGATAAAAAGTACGGAACCGAAAAATCATAAGATTGTTTTCTTTCGTCATTCACAGTAATCGCAGAAATTGCGACATCCGCTCTCTTAGATTCAATTTCAACAAAAATCGGATCCCAACCAACGGTTTCCAATTTAACTTCATAACCCGCTTCATTAGCAACAGCATTGATGAAATCAACATCGAATCCTACAATCTTATCACCTTCAAGAAATTCAAATGGAGCATAATTGGCGTCCGTCACGATCCTGAGTGTTTTTCCACTGGACTCTTCTTCTTTACTGGTTGTCGAGACTTCCTTATCCTTCCCGCATCCTGTCATGACTAATAACAAAGAAGTTACCATGGCAAAAACTAAAAAAGAAACCTTTTTCAAAATAATCCCCTCTTCTCTCTCGTAAACTCTATTTTTTAAAAAAAACAGATAAATCTAATTTTATAGAAGATTCAGTTTATTCTTTCAAGAATATTATACGTTTATTTGTTTTTTTATGCAATAAAAAGTCGGACAATTAACTTTAGTAAAATAAATTTTTAATCAATTAACTCAGTAAATTAGAAACGTAATTATGCTTTAATGGGTAAACACACAGACTTTCCAATTAATGGTTATTATATTAGAAACAGATAGTGCCAACTTTCTAAAGGTTTAATCGAACAAAAATAGCAGCGGCCAAATTAGCGTGGCCGCTGCTTAAATGATTATCATGGGACTTCCTTAGTCCCCTCTTCAATATCTAACATATCCAACAGGAAGATGAAGATCGGTATCCCGATGATCAATCCCCATATCCCAAGGAAATGCTCGGAAAACAATAGGATGATAAAGGTGAAAAATGTTGGAAGATTTGTTTTTGCCGACATGAATTTCGGATTTAAAATATAGCTTTCAAGTGAATGGATCACAACAATCATGATAAACACAGCAATCACTTTTGGCATACCGCCGATACTGTAGGCAATCATGCTAAGTGGAACTAAGGAGATAATAACTCCTGCAACCGGAATCAACCCTAGGAAGAAAATCATAATTCCTAGACCGATCAACTGTGGAAATCCAAGAATCCATAAGAAAAATACCGAAAGGACTGCATTCGTAATGGCTATTAAGAACTGGACCTCAATTACTTTTCCGAAAGAATTGATGAACTTAACTCCAAAGTGACCAAGATTTATAAAGAAGGATTTGAATTTACCCCGCTTAAATTTAGAAGTAAAACGAATAATTTTATCTTTTTCCAATAAGAAAAATAGACTAAGCAGTATAGAAAGGAAAATCTGTAATGCCAGTTTGCCGAAATCAGATACATAAAGATAAAGCGTATTCATCTGTTTTTGAAGATCGAGCGGCGATCCGTTCTCGTTCATTAAACTAATGGCGTATTGAATGACCCGACTATCGGGAGGATGTTGAAAGAAGAAAACGATTTGTGTAACTAATTCCGTAAATTGCAACGTTATGACCGGTAGATATTTATAAAGAACGATGGCTAAACAAGAAATAACGACTGCATATAAAAAGCTAATAACAACCTTTGAGTTGATATGCATCACTTTATTTAGCCGAATCATGATAAATTGCTCCAGCCTTCCCATCAAGAAAGTGAAAACAAATGTGAATAACACGATATTAACCATACTTCCGATGCTTATTAAAAAGAGGACTAACACAATTAATGTAATTAACCTTGAAAAACCTTCGCTTTGCAAATACTCTTTTACCACTTACCTATCTCCTAACTACCATTCTGCTGTGATAATTCCTATTTTACACGGAATTGAGGGATTCTACTACAAATACCTTACATTGACAACAAAATTATTTGAATCATCAGTAAGCCCCATTATGCGGACGTTAGATAAGACCTTTTTAGAACATCCGGTTCCTTAATTCCACTGCCATTCATGCATGAAAAAACATCTGCCAAATGGGCAGATGCTAATCCTCATCCTTCACATCGATATCTTCGGGGATGGGCTCGTTATAATAATCCGCTAATTGCTTCTTATACTTCTCCATCTGTTCAAGATGCATATTAAACTGCTCTTTAAAAATCAAATGATGGGTGTATATTATAAATTACTATGAGATAAAACTAATTAATCTTTGATATCACTGTATTTTTAATTGGGATAAAACTAAAAGAAGGACAAAACCCTTAATAATTAACAGGCGAATATATAATAACATTTAGATAAAACTATATTATTATAATCTGAATTGTTTTTATCCAGTTTACGCTTTGTATTCCCAATGTAATTTTAATTTATATAAATATAATTTTATGTCCCTGTAACGAGCTGAAGATCTGACATTAAGGTTGTTAGATAAACGTAGGTATTAGCCTTTATTAGTCTTCATCTTTAATATCTTTATCTTCTGGAATTGGTTCATTCTCCAACTCCTCCACTAACTTTTTATATTTCTCAAGCTGTTCAAAATGGGTCTTGAACTGTTCCTTGTAGACCAATACTTCACCCTCACCGTCATGCAAAACTCTTATTTTCCCTTGTAAAATTAATTTCTCCACATATGGTACAGACACCGATAAGTAATCAGCCGTTTCCTCTACTGTTATATACAATTAATTCGTCACTCCTTCATAGCTAACATAGACATCTTTCTTTTGCTCGATAGCAACCTACATAAAATAGTTTATATGCCAGTAAAACTTCTTCAATACGATTCACTGAGACTAAACATTTTTTGTTGTAAAATGAGACCTGCGACTACACTGTCGGTGATTAATTACGTACAGACTTATTTTGTCTCAGGTATGTAATTACCTATTGACGTCACTTTTATTGATAGTACATAAAAGGGCTACTCTTAAGGGCTGCCAATTTTGGTGAAAGTTAACCTATTAGATGTAGCCTCCCTCTACCCGTTCATCACGAGACAGCTCCTGATCGAATCGCCAATCTCTTCCAGAAACAAATTACTAATGATCAGTCTTTTATAAACAATCAAACTTAGTTTTCAAATCCAATAAAAAATATTTTGGAGCAGCTACTAAGGATAAGGATAACATTTTTCAAACAATAGTCTTCTTGAATTCATTATTATATTTTTCACCTGTATTCTTACGTTCCAAGACGGACACATCCTCTCAAAAATCATTGTAAGGACTTAACTAAAATGTGTCCATGAAACTATACTAACTCCATTATCCACATTTGTAATTTCATTCAATTTGTTTAAACTTTTTTTTAAAAAAATATTTGTTAGTCTTCTTTTTAACAACCTGTCCAAACCAATTTATACTTTCCTCATAGAATGATTACAAGTAATTATTTCGAAATGGAGGAACAAACCATTGAGTGACACAGATTTTTCACATGATTCTCCCAAGGGCCCAAAAGGAAGACTAATTACTGGCCATTCAAAGGAGTTTATTTCAGATACACTTGGCTTTCTTACCCACTTAGCAAAAGAATATGGAGATGTTGCTAAAATTCGTTTTGGACCTTTCCAAAATGTTTACTTCATTTCAAATCCAGATTTAATTAAGCAGGTACTTGTAACAAAACAAAAATCCTTCTTGAAATCTAAGGACTTCCATGCTTTAAAACCATTACTTGGAGAAGGCCTTCTTACAAGTGAAAAAGAAATTCACATGCGCCAAAGAAGGCTTATTCAACCTTCTTTCAAAAGGTCTCATATTAGCAATTATGCACAGGATATGATTGATATAACAATGAACTATATTTCCGATTGGAAAAACAGGGAAGAACGGATTATTACGGAGGATATGATGAGCCTTGCTCTCGGTATTATCAGCAAGACCATGTTCAGTATGAACCTCAAAGAAGGATATGACGAGCTCGGGGAACCTATAGAAGCATCTATGAGAATTGCTGTTAAAAGGATGAGAACACTTCTTCAATTGCCACTATGGGTTCCGACTAAAAATAACCGTGAATTTAAAAATTCGATACAAAGACTTGATACAGTGATTTATAACTTTATTGAAAAACGTAGGGCAGATGCAGAGAGACATGAGGACATGCTTGGGATTCTAATGGATGCTCGAGATGATGAGGATGGCTTAGCTATGACAAACCAGCAGGTACGTGATGAGCTAATGACCATTTTCCTTGCCGGTCACGAAACAACTGCAAACGTGCTTTCCTGGACCTTATACTTGCTTTCACAACACCCTGAAGTGGAAACTAAACTTTTCAATGAAATAGATAGCGTAATCGGCAATCGTAACCCTACTCCTGGCGATTATATGAAATTAACGTACACACAAAATATTATCAATGAATCAATGCGCATATACCCGCCTGGCTATATAGTATCACGGAAAGTGGAGGAGGATGTGGTAATAGGAGGATATCATTTTAAAAAAGGCGATATGCTCTTGTTAAGTCAGTATGTGATGCACCACAAGCCAGAGTATTTTGATAATCCAGAGTCTTTTAATCCTGAGCGATTTGAAAACAACTTTGTGAAAACTCTACCTCCGTTCGCTTACTTTCCATTTGGCGGAGGGGCGAGAGTTTGTATCGGTAATCATTTCGCAATGATGGAAGCTGTGCTTGTTTTAGCGTGCATTGCTCAACGATATCGGATAAAGCTTGCGCCGGACCATCATGAAGTAAAACCACTTCCGTCTATTACACTCAGACCAAAGCGTGGATTGCGCATGATAGTCGAAGATAGAAAAGAGTCTTTTCGTGAACCCTTAATTGATGATTAGTAATATGGATTTATGGCAGCCATTTGGCTTTGGAGTATTTGGGTGTGTTGGCCATTTTAGAAGACCCTATTCTTTCAGTGACCATTTTTAGCAGATTTTTCGTAGGAGTCATAATATCACGTTATAGATTTCTAAGAACTCACTATTTATTTTCACCTCTGAAACAAAGAAACAAAAGGCTGCAATGTTCTTCTTCAAGAAAGCATTGCGGTCTTTTCATGTTTCTGTTGGCAGCACTGGCAGAATATTGATAATCGCTTTTCATACGACCACAAGTCGTCCTCATCCAGGCCATGTGTACATTTGATGTTAATATGCCGAAATTATACAAATTGGCTTCAGAAATAATTAGTAAACTCCCATTTGCAATTACGTTAGGTTCAACAATTGATATAGGGATGTAACGTCTTCTTTCGGATGATACTTTTGGGATAGCTATATATTGACTGTCAGGCTGTCTTATTTCACCGAATAGCATAGGATAATCAGCTAATTTATTAGTAGCTATTCTTTTACTGGTTTCTCTAAATTGTTTTGTGTTTCTAATCCGGTCCATAATAAATCTTGATTTCCGAATTAATCTGGGGTCTGGAGTATCTTTGAGCCATAAACACCAACGAATTTTATTATTTATTAGTTCGTCACCGCCAACATATCTTTTTAATAAGATTTCTGTGTCGGGATTCTCATCTACACACTGTTTTTTTTCATCATTCGATAGTATCAAAAATCCATTATCTATGGGCATACTTCCATAATTTATTTTAGCAACATTCACGAGAGGATTTTTCCTGCTTTCAATAAACACAGTAGGAGCATCTACTAGATAAGGATTGATATTTTGGGTAAGTATTACTTCGTCACCGTCAAAAATTTTCTTTTTCTTGAGGGTACCTTTTGAAAAACCTATTATTACACAATGGACAGCAGCCTTTCCTTTTGCCTCATTGGTCCAGACAAAAGACCGGTAAGCAAAATCTATCACTATGCCATATTCTCCAATGATTTTTTCCATAAAATAGGTGTTTATTCACCTTGAACTATACTATTTGTGGATACAAATGTTGTCCTAACAAATGTATCTTGCATATATTGTACAGCTTTATAATACCTCGATTACTTTATTTGTATTATTGTTGGTTATTTTGCTATCCATTTTCTATCCTCCTGCCCAAAATACAAACGTATATTCCCCTATTAAGAATAGCATAAAGTTTATATTCTGTCTCAATTTTCAAAATATTAGATAAAAAAATACCCCCTTAAAAACCCAGACACATCAATGTGTTTAAAGGTTTTTAAAGGGAATAACATAGTTTTGTCTAAATGTTATTATATACCTGCTCACCGTCATGAACGGTGCGAATTTTATTTTGAACGATCAAACTTTCTATATAAGATTCCGGCATCGATAAATATTCCGCAGTCTCTTTTACTGTCAAGTACATGCCTTCACCCCTTTTCCTTACTAACTATACTAGATTGGAGGCATTATTTGAAGTGCTTGATCTTTGCAATTAAATAGCCCTTCCATACCAAAAAAAGGACGCATCCCGTTTCAGGGTTAAAAATCACAGTAATGACTTACAATCCCTTCCAATAACATGTAAGATAATGTTAAAGTAATATATCCATAGATTAAGAGGAGTGAACAAAATGACCTTCTTTTATGTCATTCTCGCGGCAATTTTTGCTGTTTTCCTGGTCAATTTCATGAAAAGGCAAAGTGAGCCGGCAAAATTGGAACGCTATCAAAATGAATTCCGTAAATACCATGCGGAAACTTTAGATCTGCATGCAACGGAAATCGTTTCAGAAGCATTGATAGAAAAGCTTAACAAAGCACTGGATATCGATTATATGGAAAAGGTCAATACTGAATTCCGACTGAAGCATCCAAGGGATTCACAGATAAGGGTCAATCAGGCATGGCGTGAATTGAAACGCTACTTGATTATGGCTGCTGTGTTTGGAAAAGTTGAAATGTTTAATTCAGTCATCGATGAGTTGTGGCATATCATGCTGGATTATGGACAGGAATATAATGAGTTTTGCCAGACTTTCATCGGTAGGGCCATTCAGCACCATCCTCATTCACAACCCGTTTTCAAACCTGAAGAACGCACTCTTTTTGACTTTTACTATATACAGCTATTTACGGTTGACTCCCCTTCAATCCAAAAATGGGGCAAGTTTTTCAAGCATGATAAAGGGCTAACGTTTCTCCGCGATTTTGAAACGATGGAACTGGAGCAGTTAAAAGAGAAATATATGCGAAAACCGACAAGTGCCCAAGCGGAACGGACCTTTGAATGTTTCACTTCCCAATTTAAAGAAAATCGTCCCTTGAAAGAATTGAATTGGCAGAAAAATTACAACCAGACGGACTACGCAGCTCCTGCCTATTTCACTTATGCCAGCACCGATGATTTTGACAGTGAATTTAAAGATATTTTTGGGAAAGAACCGACCGCGGTTTCCTCTGAATCCGGTCATGCCGTTCATGGTGGTGATCATAACAGTTCCCATGACAGCAGTTCTGATTCCTCTTCTAGCTGTTCTTCATGCAGCTCTTGTTCGTCTTGAGCATCAAAAAAACGCTTGGAAAATCCAAGCGTTTTTTTGATGCTCTATTATTCGTAACGCCGCTTAGCGCTTCTTCTTCATTAACCTTACAGTGGTTTAACAATACGATTAATTAATTCCAACGATTGAACCAATTCTTGATCCTTTGTTTATTTTTCTCAAGAACCTCCTTCGATGTCCGGTTGTCTTTTTGTTTTTTCCATTCAAAGAGAGATGCAATCCCGATAAGGAGCCCTCCGCCGATGATTAAATACAGCCACCAGGGCATCTCGCCCCACATCGAGTTGGTATTCATATAGACATTGAATAAAATGGTGCCAGTTCCAGCGATGAAATAGGATTTGTATTTCATCATGAATCCAAAGAGCATAGCAGCCAATGACACTGTTCCGATAATGAGCGCATCATATAAGGTGTTGCCCGCCATTGCATCAATGATCAAAACTGAAAACAGGAGGGAAACAATACCAATCTCAATATATTGTGTGATTTTTCCTTTAACAAAGATTTTCCTCAGCAGAATGGTGCTGATAATGAAAAGCGGCAGAATATTTACCTCCACCTCAAGTACCGCTGGTATCGTAAATTGATCGGTGATGACCCAATAGGGATAAAGACTGAACAATATCGCTGCAGCCAATTGGATTTTTCTTTCCATCGTTCCTGTCGTCGTGCTTCTCATTAAAATGAAATAGGCCGGAATCAGAAGTGCCACGATGATTTCGAGAATGAATTGTGGTTCCCCAGTCAAAACATCCATGTTCATGGCAAGAAGGAACAGCAGACCATAGACTCTGTAAAAATCCAATTGAAGTCCTGCCCCGCCTTTATTCAGCATGCCTTTAAAGAATTTCCTGCTTAATAGTACCATCATGGCCGTACACCCAAAAAGGATTGTCGTTTCAACGAAAGGCCGTAACGTGTCCGCATACATGATGATGGTCCAATACGGATACAAACTGAGAATTCCCGTCAGCCAAACATAGATGCCCTTTTCTTTTACATCCTTTGTGAAACTGCCAATCAGGATGAAGTAAACCGTGATCAAGAGTGATGCAAAAACCTGGAGTAACTGGCTTGGTGTTTCAGTTACTGCAACTCCCCTATTCATGGCAAGTAAAAATAGCAGGCCATATACTCTGTATGCATCGATGGTTATACCTGTTTCTTCCCTTTTGATTAATCCAGTGAAATAACGTCGGCTTAAAAATAGCATTCCTAACATACAGCTGAAAAGGACCATCAATCCCATTACAACAGAGAGGCTGTCGGCATAGATGACGATGATTAGGAAAGGATACAGACTGACTATAGCAGCAATATTGGAATAGATTTTCCGTTCTTGCTTTTCCTTTGTGAAGCTTCTCAGGAAAATGAAATAAGCGGTTAACAAGAGCGATACAAAGACTTTGAGTAACAGTTGATCAGTTTTATTAAAAACCTCTACATTCAAATCGATCATAAAGAATAAACCATAGATTCTGAAGGGATCAAAGCTGGTGATGCCTGATCCGTTTTTCTTGAGTAACCCGCTGGAATACAGCCTGCTCAACAACAACATTCCTGCCATACAGCCAATAAGAACAGCCAAACTCGTGAAGATTGGGAGTGTATGTGCATAGTCTTTGATCATGATAAACGGAAAAATTCCGATGATGGCCGCTATCCCTGAGTAAATGCTTCTTTCATTCTTATAGATCGTGAGCCTTCTCATCAAGATGAAGTAGCTAGGCAACAGCAGGGAAACAAAAATCCCCAAAATCGCAGAACCTGTATCGCTCGTAAACACTTCCAGATTCAGAGTACATAGATATAACAAGCCATAAATCCTATAATAATCAATGAATCTCTTCGATTCCTCTTGGCTGACCAATCCTTTGAAATGGCGACTGCTGGCAAACACCATCACAGCCGTGCATAAAAATAATACGATAATCGTCATAATCAGGGGTAATGTATTTACATACATATTGTAAAAAATGAACGCCAGGCTTAGAGGAACCACTACATAGTTCCGCCAATTCCTTTTCATGAGCAGATACCAGGTAAACAAGAACTGTACAGTCATCACCCCGACCCAGACCAATCCCCAGTCAAGCGGAAAATCCCGGATTGCCGTTTCCAATATGGATATGCTTATGCCTAAATGAATGAATGGAATAAGGTAATACTCCATGATGCCTTTCCAATTCTTATTGGAAACCGCCCACAGAATGGTTATGATTCCAGTTGTTATCATCAAGCATATTGATGTAATGAATACCATTTGCCCCATGTTTGCCAAAAATAAGTGGACCTGTAGGAAAAGAACTGAAAACCCTAGGTACGTAAAAACGTATTTTTCCCATTTCACATGTGCCCGCCAAACACTCAAAATATAGATCAACAGCTGTGCAGTATATAGGAACGGTGAACTTTCCGTATTGACAATGAGCAAATATCCAACAGGAATCGCCAGTATATTGGCAAGGTGACTTGCGTAAATGAAGTACTGTTTCCCATTTTTCGAATAATTCCCAAGCCATTCCCCTAAAAGGAAAAAGATAATAGGGCCGGTCAGCACGAACGCAATCTTCAACACCATTGAACCAAAATCAAAAACATCGTAGAGCGAAGCATATAAGCCGGCACTTGAAATCACGACAGGCACCCAGAATATGTGCTTCCGATGTATATGGACGGACCAACCATTTATTGCAGCAGCTACGGCAATCACTCCGCTTGCCTCTAAAGGATTCAGTGAATTGAACGGAATCCATAAAAAGGAAAGGAAGGAAAGAATCTGACCACTATATGCAAAAACAGGAAAGAATTTATGATATCCCTTTTTTAATGTGTAAGCCCCACCGATGGAAATCAGGGAAACCCCCATTAAATAGAGGCTGACCGGGATATTTGAACGGGCCCACTCTAAACTTTCCAACAAATATGGATAGAAAGCAACCAAAGCCAGAACGAAAGTGATTGGAAATCCGTAAATGGCGTTTTCCTTCATATGCTTTGTATCGTCTTTTATATATGTGATGAAGAAAAGTCCAGAGATCATGGCGAGGGCGGCGCTAACTGCAAGCCAATCCATCTCGCTGAATTTACTGGTCAGTATCATTAACATGATCATTGGGGAGATAAGTAAGATACTCCTCCTAAACAGGCTGTACCTTGGGTGGTTATATAAATATAATCCAAGATATTGAATGACCTGAAGGATAAAAATCAGATTTAAAACGGTAGAAAAAGAGACTGGCAAGGCAAAGAAAAGATATACGAACGCTAAGTTGAAAACAACAACCGCCGGGTACGTGAAGCTTGAATTTCTCGATTGAAGGGAAACATAGACAAGCTGTGCGGATACTATCATGAGCGCGATGAATATTTGCGCATAGTTTTCCTGGTACACCATTGCGTTTATATATAGGAAGACAATCCCGCTCTCAATCAAACTGGTAAACATGAAATTCCTGGAAAGCTTATTCATTTTGAATTTGGCCAGATATTTTGAAAGAGCTGTAAAAATGATTGGTACAAGTGCAAAAGCAATGACCACGTACTCACTTAAAAATGAATTAAAAACAAAATGGATATATCCATAAGTGAAAACGGCACTAAAAGCCATTTCATAATGTTTCTTTTGGAATTTAACGGAAAAAACTAAAAACAAAACAGAAAAGACCATCAACGTTAGCGAATAGACAAAGTTACTTGAAAATAACGTCAAGATCGCAAAGGCCTCCACGATGATCTTAAACTGGATGAATTGAAAAATGAATGGTTTGAATATCGTTAAGGCTTTTTGACTTTTCAATTGTTCAATATTCCATAAAAGTATTAAGTTAAGAATGCCAATCGTCAAAAACATCCACTCGATAGTCGGCGTCACAAAAGCTAAACCGAAATAGCAGGTAATACCGAACGTGAATATGGAAATGAATATGAATATTTTCGACTTAAAATAGTCAGCGATCTTAAAATAAATGGCTAAGCAGAGTAATCCTCCAAGAAACCCCAGAAGCCCCCGCCCCCCACCATTAAGTGAAAGGTACTCTCCAAAAATCCGATAATATGAAGCTGATAAAATCGTAATCGGGATAAATAAACCCGCTAGCGTCAGGAATGCAAAAGCGGTCTGTTTAATTTTCAGCTTTGAAGCGATGAAGGCCATTCCCGCAAAAATGCCGGATACCATTCCAATGAAGAAAACTTTCAGGACTGCATTCAAATCCCCCCATGAAGAGGTTGCCAAAATCACCCCGCCGAACAGAAGCAATATGACCCCCGTAAGCAGGATGACAGAGATATTCCGTTCCCTGATCTGCTCAGGTGTTTTCTTCGGTTTTACTGGTTTTGCTGGTTTCTCCCGCTTGATTTCCTGCTGTTCAATAACCGGTGTCCTTTCAGGGATTCCCTTGATAGGTTCAAGACTATCCTCCAAAACTGATTCATTAGGCTCAAATCCGGTCTTCTCATCTTTCATTATCGATTTTTTCAATCCACCAGATTCCAGTAATTCCAATGAAGATTCTTCAATCAGGCTATCTTGAACCTTCTTGTCGGGACTTTCACCGATAATCGTCTCAGGTCCTTGAATGGATTTCCTTTTTTCATGCTCTAAGCACTTTTGTTTATAGAGGGCTAATTGGAAATGCCTTTCGTAGGCCTTGCTAATCCGGATATATTCTGATTTAGGGATGAGCCGCCTTTCCCATAAAACACCCAGCTCTTCTTGGAAAATGCGCTTCCTGCTTTCTAATGTCATTTCTTCGTTTGAAGAATCATTCATCCCCAGATTCCCCTTCCTTCTATTAGGCCTTATATCATCGTATGTATATTCTCTTTTTGATAATAACAAAGTTTTTCCATTTTTTAAATATTAAGGATGATACCCTGATAAAACAACGGAAACCAGTGTCTTCCTCCCGACTCAAAAAAAGAATGACTTCAACTGAAGTCATCCAAAGTCTTAATTGATTTTTACTTTTCCTCGCTCCTGATAATGCATAAATAAACGATCATTGATATGAAAATCGAGACTGCTGCCGTGATATAGATGCTTCTATAGCCTAAGAGATAGCCTATCTGTCCGAACACAATAGCACCTATACCCACTCCAAGATCGAAAAAGGAAAAGTATGTTGCATTCGCCATCGCCTTTCGATTGGCTGCCGTCTTTTCAATCGACCATGCCTGAAGCGCCGGCTGAACGGAGCCGAACCCAAATCCATAAAGCACTGCCGCGATGTAAAGGACCGCTTCACCCGGCATCCACGCAAGCAGCAGCATCCCAGTCATGATGAGCACTGTTGAAGGAATGAATATTGCCCGATGTCCCCTTCGGTCATATAATCGACCCGAGAATAATCTCGTGACCATGAGGGCCATTGCATATACTAAAAAGTACCACTGAATTCCATCTACCCCTTTTTCCGCTGTATAAAGAGGAAGGAAGGTTGCAATTCCACCAAATGTGACGGAAATGAAGAAAATGAGTAAAGATGGCTGAAGGGCACTTTTTTCATATATATCGAACCTTTTGGCTGCCACTGCCGTCGAAGGATCACTATCCACTTTTTGATATCGAATAAATGATGCTGAAATGATGGCAAACAATCCTAATAATGAACAGATCAAGAACAACTCTTGAAACGGAAGGACCGTAACTAGAAATAGACCCAATGATGGACCGAATGCCAATGCTAAGTTACCCGACAAACCGTAGTAACCCATCCCCTCACCACGCCGTTTCGCGGGGATTATATCGGAAGCTATTGTTCCTGAAGCCGTTGATGAAAATCCCCAGCCGACGCCCTGTACAATCCGCATCATGAATAACAAGCCGATGCTGCCCATAAAACCGAAGGAACCCACGGACAATGCGAAAATGGCTAACCCGATAATAAAAACGATTCGCCTTCCCTTCGTTTCCAATAATCTGCCGGCAATTGGCCGAACAAGCAAGGCCGAAAAAGTAAAGATTCCAAGGACAGCCCCCACCAGGCGGTCATCACCACCAAGCTGCTCAACAAACAGCGGGAGGGTCGGCATCGTCATTTGAAATCCCATGAAGATGCATAGATTTGCCAAACAGATCATGATAAAGTCACGTGTCCAGATTTTGTCATTCCCTCTTACCCGTTCATCCACTAAGGTTTCCCTCATATCCCTTCACCTTCTAATTAAAATAGTCATTGCCAGTTTACTAAAAATGGTTAAAATAAGCGAATGATTTATTTCGTGTACCTAAATATATATCAAAAGAAAAGCCCAGTATGACACGAGGCTGCTGAAAAACTCACGTTTTTCTAACTAGTACGGTAAATCAAATTAAAAAAAGACGATTCTCATTCGATAC
>NZ_JBHZPF010000073.1:0-15779 GCF_042787975.1 Peribacillus sp. YIM B13482 | reverse complement strand
GTATCGAATGAGAATCGTCTTTTTTTAATTTGATTTACCGTACTAGTTAGAAAAACGTGAGTTTTTCAGCAGCCTCCATTAATCTATCCCTCTTTTTAAACTGTCGAATCCCTCTGGTGTATCTATGGAATCTCTGAATCGTCGTAAATGCCCCCGCGTGCTTTAATGGAACCTGAAATGGGAAGGTGGCTGTCACATTTCAACAAAAATGTCCCTTCTAATAGATGCTCATACATGTGTGATAGCTGTTGATGCATCGCCGGGATGGATACAATAGGAGATTCAATGATTCCGTTTAGTTTTCTTGTTTCAGGAAAAACTTTAGCAATGTAAAGAGCAAAACGCTGTAGCCTTTCCTCGGCATCTTTTACATCTTTCTCATTAAGTGGCCGCTTTTTAAGTACCTTTTGAAATGGTTCATATTTAGGATTTGACCAAAATACATCCTTTGTAGCAACTAACTCGTTTATTAAAGGATATTCTTTTATCCAATCTTGAATTGTCTTCATCACTCTTCTCTTCCATAGGTATCGTACCTTTTTCCTTTATCTACTTATTGCCATTTAAAACCCTGACCTTAATGTCCAGAAGTCATTTTAATACCTACAGCCCCTGCAATAATACACATAATAAATAGGGTTAATCTTAAACTTTTAGGTTCATTAAAGAAGATCATTCCTGCTAAAACACTTCCAACAGAGCCGATACTGGTCCATATTGCATAGGCAGTCCCCACTGGAATAGAAGTTAATGACAAAGAAAGAAAATAAAAGCTTAAACTCCCCAAAAAAAGACACGCTACAGAGGGAAGTAATTTTTTAAACCCGTCTGCACGTTTCAGGCTTATAACACTACCAATCTCGGCAAATCCGGCAATAAGAAGAAAAAACCAAGCCATTGAATCATCCCCTAACCATGTATAAATCATATAATTCCTTTAATGTTTAGGTTGTGCTGGATTGGTTTTTATTCCAATTATACCCAATATCATTAAAGCCATAAAAAATACTTTTAGTGGATTAATGGTCTCTCCCAAAAAAAGCATCCCAATTACTACTGTTCCCACCGTTCCCAATCCAGTAAAAACGGCGTAACCAGTTCCTAAGGGAATGGAATGTAAAGCTTTTGAAAGTAAAAAGAAACTATAGATTATAATAACTACCGTTACTATACTAGGTATAATTTTGGTGAATCCGTGAGAATATTTAAGACCGATCACCCAGACGATTTCCAAAAGTCCTGCCATTATGATATATATCCATGCCATTTTATCGCTCTCTCCTTCGGCATTGACACTTATTTTTGAACCACGAAGTTCTCCATATATCGATAAATCGCATAAGCTACCCCATTCTCATCATTTTTAAGGGTTGTCGTTGTACAAACAGCTTTTATGACATCTTTCGCATTTCCCATCGCTACGCTGTATCCAACTTTCTGGAACATGGATAAATCATTGTTGCTGTCCCCGATTGCCATAGCCTGATCTAAGGAGCCATTCATCAAAAAAGCCAATTTTTCAAGGGCCATTCCTTTTGAAGCTCTTTTACTAGTAATTTCAATGTTGTGATCAGCAGATGAAACAACCATCAACTCATCAAACTTTTTGAATTGGTTCCATGCTTCCTCTAAAGTCTTTTTATCAAAAGAACATGCTAATATGTTATAGAATTCTTCCTCCTGTTTTAAGATATCATGATAGTTTTCAACTAAAACATATCCAAACTGGTCAAATTGCCTTTCCGCTACTTCAACTAATTCTTTCATATCTGTATTCAAATCGGCGCTTTTCAAACTTTTAATCTCATTATGGAAATGTTCTCTTCCCTTTTTAGGAGTATAAATGGCTTTATCAGTAAACACTTCGTAATAATAATTCCGTTCATCTAACCATTGGAGAATAGATTCGACACAATCTTTAGTTATCGTAATAGAAGAAATGCACTTTCCGCTTTTGGAATGAATAGTTGCGCCATTTGTCCCGATTACAAATGGGGAAATCCCGGCTTTTTCACAAATTGTTTGAACGTCAAAATAAGCCCGTCCTGTTGAAATAACTACTTCAAAGCCTCTATCTTGGGCATATTGAATCGCCTTTATATTTTCATCACTAATTTCATTCTGGTCGTTTAATAATGTTCCGTCTAAATCTATCGCAATGAAACTCATGCTATATAGCCCCTTTTCTCATTCTATCTATTAAATTCTCTTTCTAGCTTTTATACCTGCTCTCAATAAAAAGCCAATCAAAAAAGAGAGAGAACTCCCTCATCCATCTCGATATGTCCTTTTATGGATTGACTATGCTTGAATCCAATTGATCTCCTCTAATTTTGAATGATTTCTCCATTCCTCTGGAAATGGTTGCTCACAGACAATCACATCGACTTTTTCTAGAGGACAAACTTTACTAAATGTGTCGACACCAATTTTAGAGTAATCCGTTAGCAATATAACTTGCTTTGATACCTCGACCATCTTGCGTGAAACTAATGTTTCATGTAAATGATAATTACTAACCCCATTTTGAATGGAAACACCACCAGCTGAAATGAACGCTTTATCAATATTAAATTGATTTAACATTTGTTCAGTGAGACCGCCGCTTATAGATTGATGCTTTGGATCAATTTGTCCGCCTAGTAATAGAATTTGTCCTGTAAACTTATTTTCATTGAGCAATTCGGTTAACATAGACGACACAGGAAGAGAATTGGTTAAAATCGTAATGTCTATTTTATTTTCGATACACTGCGCAAATTCAAGCATGGTTGTCCCTACATCAATGGCAATCACATCTCCGTTAGAAATGAGTTCTACTGCTTTTTTCCCAACCTTAATTTTCGCTTCTTGATTCACCGTTGTACGCTGTTTAAATGGAGGCTCCTCAAATTCAAAGACTGTTTTAATCGCTCCACCGTAAACCCTCTTTAAAAGCCCTTTTTCCTCTAATATCATCAAATCGCGTCGAATCGTTTCCTCTGAAACATTAAATTGATCAACTAATTCCATTACTCTAACTTTTCCCATTTTGTTAAGTTCTTTTAAAATTTCATTCTTTCTTTCTTCTGGCAAAACAGACATATTCCTTCCTCCGTAATCATTAATAATTTATAAAATAATGCATTCTTTCTTCGGTACAACAATATTGACGCGTGCTCCTTGTTCAAACATTTTTCCTCGGTGGTGAAGATAGTCTACAAGGAAAGCGGACTCATCTGTTTCTACTTCATATCTTAAAACATTCCCTGTCATGGAAACATCTTTAATAAACCCTTTAATTCCCCAGTTCTCTTGTAAATCCAAGCTATCCTCACCAGCAGAAACTAATTGTAAAACTTCAGGACGAATCGCGACTTCATTCCCTTTTAATTCTGTGCTGCGAACAAGTTTATGGAAAACTTCCATATTACAAACATTATAATTCCCGATAAATTTTGCAACAAATGTATTGGCTGGAGAAGTATAAATTTCTGATGGAGAACCGGATTGTACAACTTTTCCTTTATTCATGACAAAAATTCGGTCAGACATCGTCATTGCTTCTTCCTGATCATGCGTAACAAAAATAGTTGTAATATCTAATTCTTTCTGTATTCTCTTTAATTCTTTTTGCAAACTTTTTCTAATTTTAGCATCCAATGCGCTTAACGGCTCATCCAAAAGCAGTACTTTCGGCTCCATGACAAGCGCACGGGCAAGAGCAACCCTCTGCTGTTGTCCACCAGATAATTGATGAGGATACGACTCTTCTTTTCCTATTAAATCAACCATATCAATCATATTTTTCACTTTTGATTTAATATTTTTTACCTTCTTCATTTTAAGGCCGTACGCGATATTGTCAAAAACGCTCATATTTGGGAAAAGCGCATAAGACTGAAATACCATACCGACTTCACGCTGACGCGGTGATAAATTAGTAATATCTTTTCCATCAATTAAGATTCTTCCTACATCAACACCTTCAAGCCCCGCAATGGAACGTAATAATGTACTTTTCCCGCATCCGCTTTGCCCAAGAAGTGTAGCAAATTCTCCTTTTTTTAATGTTAAAGAAATGTCATTTAGAACGACTTGATTTTCATACCCCTTAGTCACTTGATTGATGGTTACATAGCTCATTACTTTTCACCTTCTATAGCAGTATTTTTATTACAGTGTTGTTTTTTAAAAAATGAAGGAATTCGCTTCTTATTTGACACGACAGGTTTTTTTTCGTTTCTAAACGTAAGTTTTAATACAATCCCCGTTAAAAGTAAAATCATTGAATAATAAGTAATAACAATTGCACTTGTTAAGTGACCACTGCTGTTTAGTTTGTCGGCAAGATAAATTTGAATGGTTTCAAATCGGCCCCCGACAAGCAAATTGGCAAAAGCAAACTCACTAAATAAAAGAGCGACTGATAATAAGGTAGACACTAAAATACCAGATATAATATTTGGAAACACCACTGTGCGAAACGACTGGAATTTGGTAGCACCCAGTAATTCAGCTGCATCAACAAGCTGCACAGCATTAATCGTACGAAGACTGCTACGAATACCTTGATACATAAATGGCAGAATCGTTATGAAATAGGCACCGATTAAAATCCAAGGTGTTCCGGCAATTTGAATCGGTCCATCTGAATATACCTTGATTAATCCGACAGCTCCAACAATGGGAGGAATTCCATAAGGAAGCATAGCTGCTGCTTGAAGTAACCCTTCCCATTTACTGAAATATACCGTGATGATAAAGATAGTCGGAAGCATAATAACAACACTAAGACCTACAGACATGACAATTAAAAACAGCGTTCGTCGAAAAGCATCATAAAACCGTTCATCTTGAAATAATTCAATATACCAATCCATTGTATAACTCTCAGGTAAAATGGTATGATCCCATTTTCCGGCAACCGAGAATAAAAAGGTTCCTACAAGCGGAATTAATAAATATATAACTAGTAACCCAACAATCACTTTATGAAAAGTCAATGAAGATTTCATCGTAAATCCCTCCTAATGCGGCGCATCATTCGTTCATTGAACCACATCGCCCCTATCATTGTCGCTGCTAGAAGAACTCCCATCGCACTACCTAGCTGCGGCTTTAATGCAACGTCACTAGCAACTAGAGAGGCAATTTGCAATGACAATAAGTTATAGTTGCTGCCTACTAATGCATAGGCAGTAGCGTAAGCTCCCATCGAATTAGCAAACAAAATGCTGAATGTACCTACAATACTAGGTAAAAGAACTGGAATCCCAATGTGAAGCCAAAATGATAATGTTGATCCTCCTAATAATGAAGAAGCTTCTTTCCATTGTTTCTTAATTCCTTGATAAGACGGGTAGATGAGCATAATAGCAAGCGGAATTTGAAAATATATATAAACAAGAATGAGGCCTGTCCATGAATATAAATTAAAATCCGCAAACACATCCCCACCAATCTTTGAAAAAAGCAACGTAAACAGCCCATTGTTTCCAAGTAAAATAATAAATGAAAATGAAAGGGGAATTCCCTCAAAGTTCGACGTCATATTGGCAATCATCAGCAGGCGATTTTGTATTTTTTGTGAGAACTTTGTAAACGAATAGGCTGCAATGACTGCTATAAACACAGAAGTTACGGCAGAAAACAAGGAAATGACAATGCTATTTTGAATACCTTGTAAGTAAAACTTACTTTTAAATATTGTGATATATTGATCAATCGTAACTTGAATTCCATCGTCTGCATAAAAACTGTCTTTAATCATTGCCACTAATGGTCCTATTTCAAATCCAATCACAAACATAATAAATGGCAATAAAAGAGCTAATAAGTAAATTTTTTGTTTTTTTATTTTTCGCAAGACTTCTCGCTCCTCTTTGTTCTCTAACATTTTGGGAAAATTCAGGAATTGATTTAACAGTACGTTCGTTAAACCAATTCCCGTCAACCTTCATTCTTCATTTTAATGTTGAATAGTGGTATCTTTTTTAAAGGGTATTTTTTTCCTTTCAGACCTGGAAATTGATATGAAATCATTTTATTGGACGGCTCAATATATAAAAGTTCACAAACGAGCGGCGCAAAAGCTAATTGCGGAACTACTTCACTGTAAACACCAGGTTCAACTTTTGGACTCATGATAAAGAGCGGTACATCACGCTCACCATCAGTTATGCCGCCATGGTTGCCATATTCACTCATGCCATGATCAGATGTAATTAAAATGTGGTAACCTTCTTTGATCCAAATTGGCAAAAGTGGTGCCAACAAGCTTCCCATTTTTAAGATTTGTTCACGATATTCTTTCGGTTCCGAACCGAAAATTTCTCCTTTTACATCTACACCGAGCGGATGAATATATAAAAAGTGTGGGTCATACTTTCTGCGCAAAGCTTCTGCATCCATAACACATGGCTGTCTGGATAGTCATCATCCCAATAAAATTTTCCATATTGAAATGGCTTAGACTCATCCTCTTGCTCACGATCTTCAATAAAATGGAATGGCGCGCGATTATAAAGTTCGCTTACCCAGTAATAAGATACCGTTCCGTTTCTTAAGCCGTTTTCTTTCGTAAGATGAAAGATACTTTTCTCAGTAGATAAGCGAACGGCTTGATTGGACGTAATTCCGTTCACTGATGCCGGTGTACCCGTTAGTAACACTTCATATAATGGACGGGAAAGACTTTGAGTTCCGACTTTACTTTGTAAAGTGCTGCCTGATTTGTTTCAACTAGATGTTGAATAAATCCAAGAGCCTCACATGCTTTATCATATCTCATACCATCAACAATAATTGCTATTACTTTATTTGACATGGACTAACACCTCTTCTTGCCAAAGCTGTGGTAATTTCTTTGCTGTTTCTTCCCAAGCTTTGTAATCTTCAATAGGTTTTGCATTTTTGTACTGTTCTTCTGGAACCATTTTTTCAGCTACTTCTTTCGGTAGTTCTACATCGCGAATTGGACGGGCAAATCCTTTAGCTAAGTTAATTTGTCCTTCATCGCTTAAGATATATTCTCTAGTTGCCATCGCCGCATGCGGATGCTTTGCATTTTTGTTAATAATAGTTGCGTAGCCGCTTACGACTGAACCTTCACTTGGAATGGCTACATCAAATTGATCGCGGTTAATTTGGTCAGCGTAACCTAGAGCATTGAAATCCCAAACAAGGGCAACTTCCACTTCCCCTTTTTCGATGTTAGCCGGCTTGGCATCAGTTAAGCTAAGGCGGCCTTGCTTGGCAAGCTTAGCAAAATAGTCAATTCCTGGTTGGATATTTGTTTCATCACCACCGTAAGCCTTAGCGGCAGCAAGAACGGCCATTTGGTTCTGTGTACCACGCTGAACATCTCCAACTGTTACTTTATAATCTCCTTTTAATATGTCATCCCATGATTTTGGCGGGTTATCTACTAATTCTTTATTAGTAAAGAATGCAATCGTTCCTTGGTAGCCAACAACCCAATCTCCATTGTCATCTTTTGCCCAGTCAGGTACCTCGTCCCAATAGGAAGTTTTATATGGCATCGTTAATTCTTTTTTTTCCGCGATTGGCCCAAAGGAAATCCCTACATCGCCCATATCAGCTGTTGCATTCTCTCCTTCAGATTCCATTTTGGCAATCTCTTCGGCACTGGATAAATCTGTATCGCTGTGTTCCAACGTATATTTTTTCATCACATCATTCCACGTTTCTCCCCAGTTAGCCCATGAATCAGGCATACCGACACTATTAATTGTCCCCTCTTCTTTTGCCTTTGTTTCAATATCTTTCAGGGTTAGTGAGTTTGGATCTTTAACAACTGGAGCAGCCTGCTCTTCAGGAGCTCCACAAGCAGATAATCCTAGTACACTCACTCCTAACATCACAGCTTGAATAGACTTATAACAGTTCTTCTTGAATGTGTAATTCATAAAAAGGGCCTCCGTTTAGTGTGGAATCTTTAATGTTTATTAATTTTTATTACGGTTTCATCATAGTTCGACAACATTAATCCCACATTAATCAAATATTAAGGTTTTGTAAAACCACTTTTTATTCGTCAAATTCATCAGCTTTTATTTTCATAATCATCCAGAAAAAATCCTCAACAACAGTACGAAAATAGGGTAAAGTAAAAGCAAATCTATAATAGGGTTCCTACCACATCCCATCAAACTAAGCGTGCCAAGAGTTAATTTAAAGTGTGTTCTCTTTATTTTGCTACAGTAATATTAAAATTGTGCATTAATAAGGATAAAACTCCTCCAACAAGTGGCAATGTTGCCTAAACTTCATCCCCATGACCCAAAGTTTAAATCTCTTTATTTGACGGAGGATTCTTTTAGATGCAATATCAAAGTATTTTCCCAGATTTTACAACGTCTTATAAAAACAAAAACTAAAATTATCTTTAACCGAGTTGCGATGGTATTAGGTTTATCTTAGGCGTTACTCTATACCAATCTAGAAATACGAAACCGAATTGAAGGAAATGAATATCACTTTTGAAAATTTTGCGATGAAATGGATTGAATATTATGATATTTAAGTAAAAGTAAGCAGTGTAAGAGCTCGTAGCATTGCTATAAAGCACCTTATATCTAAATGGGGTCATCTCCCTTTGCGAAAGATAACAAGGCATATGTATCAGCCCATTTCAATGAATTGTCCAAGAAGTTTAGCAATAACTACCTTGACAGCATTCATACTACTGTAAATATGATTTTTAAACACGCTATCCGCCAAGTTTTTCTACTTGCAAACCCAATAGAAGGTTTTGTTATGCCTAAAAAACAAATAACTTTAAAATACTTTGAAGAAGAAGAACTCAAAGATAAATTTTTGAAAGTAAGTGAATTGAAGGCATTCTTATGTATTGCTTAAGAACATGGACTTTCTTTTGACTATCTTACCTTTGCAACTTAGCGTATACGGGAGTTCGTTTGGAAGAAATTCTTGCTCTAAAGTGGTCAACCCTTGACTTCATAAAAAACTAAGAATCACAAAAACTTATTACAATCCTAACAAATGAAGCATATGAAGATTGAAAAAGCACATCACTCCACACAGTTTTAGACATACCCACACATCTCTTCTCATTGAAGCTGGTGCAGGTATAAAATAGATATAAGAGAGATTAGGACATTCAGACGTAAATACAACAATGAACATCTACGCACATATGACAAAAAATATTGAAGAAAAGACCTTCCATAAGTTCAGTGAACTTATGGAAGGTCTTTTCTAAATAGTGAAAGTAAGTTTTCAGAAACTGAAAGTTAGCAAAATGTTAGCAATCCACTCTCATCTTACTCCAAAACCCAGTCATACCAAGGGTTTTAGGCGATGATTACATCATAATTGAAGAAAACAGGGCTAAAAAATCTTATCATATAAACACTTTCTAAAAATTCATCACCAATAATCTTTTTAAAATTACACGAGGAAAAGCCGAGGACAAATTAAAGGGTCTGGTATTACGATGAAGTATTTAAACAATAATAAAAATCGAAGAGCCTAAGCTTCTTTGATCTTTTTATATATAAATAATCTTCTTCATTAAGCAAGTTTTTGTAGCTTCCGAAACAAGAAATCGTTTGTAAGCCTCTTTGCCCTTTAGGTGCAATCAATAACGTTTGACTTGCAAAACTTAATGGCTTATTACAGTCTTTGCTACCTCATTCTAAATCAAGCATGGCCTTTGTCAAAAAAAGCTTGCAACTTTAATCCCTAAAAGGGTAGAAACCGGGATCGGTTCTCAGCATCCCCATTATGAAAGCTTTTGTCCTATTGATAATTCGTTGATCCCATGCCCTTAATTATTGTTTTTACATGTATGTTTATTTTTGATTTTGCCAGAGTGTTCCCCCAGTCTTCTTGTACTTTTTTCCACTCTTGATAAGTGTAGGCTCTTGCATACAGACCAAGCCCTAATGGATCAATTTGAGACTTTTGTATTTTTTGAATTAATTGATTGGTTTCATTCTCAAGCTCATTTGCAATGCTTTTTTCAAGCTTTGCATAATCTTTTCGGACATCGAATGGAAAGAGTTGTTCGGATAGCGAGATTTGTAAATCTACATTTATATCAAATACAAAGCGTCCATTGAACTTTACTTTCTTCTTTACTTTCAAATCTGAAATGGAGAAGCTGATGTATGGTTTGCCTTTACTGGCGGATTCCATAGAAAATGGTACCTGCCCCTGAATATTGTACGGCCTTCGCGGCTTTTAATGCCGCCTCTCCCATTTTCGTTCTTAGTTCTTCATCAAGTGCAGGGGATGGCGCTTCTTCAATTAGCTTTTGATGGCGTCTCTGGATTGAGCAATCACGTTCCCCTAAGTGCACGACATTGCCAAAGGAATCACCCATAATTTGGATTTCAATGTGTCGAGGCTCTTCAATGTACTTTTCTAAATAAACACATGCATTACCAAAAGCTGTAGCTGCTTCTTGCTGCGCCATTGAAATCGCATTTTTTAACTCTTCCTCGCATTTTTTAACTCTTCCTCGCATTTAGCAACCCGCATTCCTTTTCCACCACCACCCGCAGTGGCTTTAACAATAACTGGATACCCGATACGTCTTGCTGTAAAAACAGCTTCATCAATATCTTCAATAATCCCATCCGTACCTGGGACAATTGGTACGCCAGCGTATTCCATCGTTTCTCTCGCTACCGCTTTCGCCCCCATCTTACTGATGGCCTCAGGTGTTGGTCCAATAAAAATGATATCGTTTTCAATACATAAATTAGCAAATTCTGCACTTTCCGCTAAAAATCCATAGCCGGGATGGATAGCATCTGCATGTGAAATTTGAGCAACAATTAATAAATTGGTCATATCCAAGTAGCTCTTAGATGATAGGTGTGGTCCAATGCAATAGGCTTCATCTGCTAGACGTACATGCAAAGCTTCACGGTCTGCTTCAGAATATACAGCGACCGTAGATATCCCCATTTCCTTACACGCCCTAATCACACGGACAGCAATTTCTCCTCGATTAGCAATAAGAACCTTTTTAAACATATACGAATTCCTTTCCAAAAGCTTATTATTGTCTATCAATCACTCTATTGATAGCAGATCTTCATTGAGAAGAGATGCACTTATTAATCAGGAGTAATAACATGTTCTTATTTAAGAATTTACCAGTTTTTTTTTAATTTCTTTCGCTAGAAGCGGAATCAACTCAAACAAATCCCCCACAATACCGTAGTCCGCTACTTGAAAGATAGGTGTTTCGGAATCTTGTTAATCGCAACGACAACTTTAGAGGTAGACACCCCGACTAAATGCTGAATGGCCTCTGAAATTCCGCAGGCAATGGACAAATCAGGGTTTACGACTTTTCCCGCCTGTCCGATTTGAAGTGAATAATCTCAGTATTCAGCACCTAGCACATCCGCCAATTCCTGAAGCGGTTGTGTTCCATCCATTCGGTCAGCAACGAGCTATAAGATTGGATGTACAAATCACTTGATGGCAAAACCGATTCAAAAGTACCAGAGAATTTCATGTCACCTTACTTTTTTTCGCCTGTATTTCACACACAACAACGTTGTCAGCTTTTTTCTCTACTACTTTGCCATCAAACCTCCTTTTCTCTTGAAAGCCATAACCGCCAATGATTTGCAAAAAAGCGAGCGGAACAGGAATACCAGCATCCTTAGCTGACTCCAAGCTGTAGAAAATCATCCCCTATTGCAATCGCCAATTCTTTTATTTTTCCTTTTTCCACTGCCATGCGGTAAGGCTCTAACTCATGCCCATGCAAATCTTTCACGTTTGACAAACCCATTCGCTTCTTTTTAATAGATTACATTCCTGTTTTCGTTAATATTGAGTTTTTTCTATGCTTTAAGCAGATTTCCGGCAATAACAAGACGCTGAATCTCTTGCGTCCCTTCATAGATTTGGGTGATTTTAGCATCTCTCATATATCGTTCTACCGGGTATTCCCTTGTGTAGCCATATCCGCCAAATACTTGAACAGCCTCCACCGCTACTTCCATGGCGGTGTCTCCAGCAAATAGTTTGGACATTGCAGATTGAAGTCCGTAAGGAATTCCTTGATCCTCACACCATGCTGCCTGATACGTCAATAAACGGGCAGCTTGAATTTTTGTGGCCATATCGGCTAATTTGAATTGAATAGCTTGAAGTGAGCTAATCGGTTTGCCAAATTGGACGCGATCCTTTGCAAATGTTACGGCATTATCAAATGCTCCTTGAGCGATTCCAACAGCTTGAGAAGCGATTCCGTTCCGACCGCCGTCGAGAGTCTTCATGGCAATCTGGAACCCTTCACCCACTTGGCCCAAAAGATTGTCCTTTGGAACCCGGCAGTCCTCACAAATGATCTCTGTCGTGGAGGAAGAGCGAATTCCCATCTTTTTTTCCTTCTTTCCTACAGAGAAGCCTGGGAAGCCCTTTTCCACAATAAACGCAGAAATGCCTTTATGCTTTAGTGCAGAGTTGGTCTGTGCGAAAACGATATAAGTGTCGGCATAGCCTCCGTTGGTGATAAAAATCTTCGATCCGTTCAAAACCCATTCATCTCCGTCAAGAACGGCTGTTGTTCTCATTCCACTGGCATCAGATCCGGATCCAGATTCCGTCAAGCAATACGCACCCATGTTTTTTCCTTCCGCCATGGCCCGCAAATATTTTTGCTTTTGATGTTCCGTTCCAAACTTGTAAATCGGCCATCCGGCTAACGATGTATGTGCCGAAAGTGTGGTCCCAATTGAAGCGTCCACCCGAGACAATTCCTCCACCACGATCACATAACTCAAATAATCGGCACCTGCACCTCCGTACTCTACTGGCCAAGGAATGCCACATAAACCAAACTCTGCCATCTTTTGCCAAATCTTGATATCAAAGTATTCCTCTTCATCACGTTGAGCTGCAGTAGGTTCACATTCGTTTAGAGCAAACTCACGTACCATTTTTTGCATCATTTGATGTTCCTTAGATAATAAAAAATTCATCATTAGTCCCCTTTTTTGATTTTGTTATTCCAAACAAGATATCTTCTGAAAAACTATGTAAGCTATTTGCCATTGTAAATCTATCAAGATAATACTTTTAAATACTCCAACTCTTCCAAGGATAGGACCTTAATGGTATTTACACTTTTTGTTCGATAAGCTTTCGGGTATAGATAGTTACCCATTTCCTTGGCAACAATCCCACAGATTTAGCCATGAGTTTATTTTTAAAGCCTGGAATGATTACAGTTTTATTCTTCATTAACCCTTCAAATCCGCACTTGGCAACAGCTTGCGGCTCTATTAAGTTCTTAATGAAAATTTTTGTTCTTGTTGAAGCCAACCCTTGCGTGAGCGGCGTTTTGGTAGAAGGGGGACATAATACAGAAGCTTGAACTCCGGTTCCTTTAAGTTCTTCCGCAATTGCTTCCGTAAAGAATAAGACGTAAGATTTGCTGGCACCGTACATCGACATCCGTGGAGTTGGCTGAAAGGCTGCTGTTGAAGCCACGTTTAAAATTTTACCTTGCTTTCGTTTCACCATGTCATCCGCAATAAGTTTAGTTAAATACGTGAGAGAGATCATGTTGAGCTGCAGGTATTCCATTTCTTTTTGAATATCCAATTCCGTCATCAACCCTAATCCGCCTGCTCCAGCATTATTAATCAAAATATCGATGTCGATTCCTTCGCATTTCAAGTATCGATGTAAGCTCTCTACCGTTGTATGGCTGCTCAAATCGCCGGCAAAAGTATTCACTTGCAAGCCATATTCCTTTTTTAAGCTCTCGGCTTGTTGTTCCAACAACGCCGAATCTCTTGCAACTAATACCAAGTTATAATAATGCTCTGCAAAAACTTTTGTGAATTCATATCCGATCCCTTTTGTAGCACCAGTAATCAAAACCGTCTCTGCTGTCATTTATCATTATTCCTCCTAGCATTATTATCTGTTAAGTTAGAATATTAAAAATTATAAAAATATTATTATGTTTATGATTATACTTATAAGTTTTAATTAAATAAAATTAAAAATATTAATATATAAATTATTACTACTAATATTAAAATTAAAAATCCCAGAAAAAAGAGAAGCCTCTTCGTCATGTGGACACCGGGCTTCTCCTTTTTTTATGAATCTAACTATCAAAATTTAGTCACATCAATAGGCTCAATTCCTTCAGCCGCACAATATTCATAGTATCTTTTCAGGAATGATTCCCAATTATCTCTGGCAAGAATTTCTCCTTCTTCACCCAAATAGTCTAATGTTCCTTCTACAATATTGAAGGTGATAACATCTTCATCCCCTACAGCTGTCGGCGTATGTTTGGAGCCTGCAGGCTCATAAACCATGTCACCAGGTTTGGAGATCCAAGGCTCCTCGAGATATCTCCAAGTCCCTTGGACGGTATATACAATGACTGTTCCAGAATGGAAATGGGCCGGAAGCTGCATTTTCGCAGGAACACATAATAACGTAACCGTCTGTCCGGTCACAGGGTTGGCTTTAAGCAACTTAAACCTCGCATCTCCAAAATATGGAATCCAAGGCAATTCATCTACACTAACATTACCTGCATGAAATACTTCTACTTCTTTTACATCTTTTAAATCACTCACTTAAAATCCCCTCTTCCAATAAATATTTATTTAATTCGCATATTGTTATCGCTTTCATCAGCAAGCAAATTAACTAGTTCGAATTTATTAACTCAGTTTATTCGTAATTTTTAGTTAAGTAAAATTGGTATTTTTTAATTGTAGTTAAGTATGATTAATTTACGCAACCACGTTATTTGGTTGAAATTTACTTAGCCCCAAGTCCACCATCAAGAGTCAAAATTTGTCCAGTACAATAATCAGATGCTGCTGAAGCAAAGTATAGGAGTGCACCTACCAAATCATTGTCATTGCCTAATCTTCTAACTGGAACTTGTGACGCAATGAAAGGGCCTGCTTTGTGTACAAGTGTTCCCGGTATTTCGGGGTTATTCATACCTGTAGTGAAAACTCCAGGAGCAATTGAATTTACATACACTCCATGTCGTCCCCACTTAACTGCCAGATCCTTCGTTAAAGTCATGACTGCACCCTTACTAGTTGTATATCCGACAGAATCTACAGCTTCCGGGTCAACTCCTTTAAAGCCGATACTAGAAGAAATGTTAATGATTTTACCGTATTCGTTATTAATCATATGTTTACCAACTGCCTGACACATCAAGAATGTTCCAGTCACATTTGTATCCATCATAGATTGCCATTGTTCTAAAGGCATATCCGTAGCAGGAGACTCAAAAACTGTTCCGCTGCCGTTGACTAAAATTCTGATTTCCCCAAAATGAGAAACCGCTTTCTCAACACCTTGAACGACAGATTCCCGATCTGTGACATCCAATGACAGAGCAAGTGCCTGTCTTCCTAACGCCTCGATTTCTTTTACAACTGCTTCGCAAACCTCTAAACGCCGTGAACATACAACAACGTTTGCTCCAGCTTCTGCCAATGCCAGTGCCATTACACGCCCTAACCCGCTGCCGCCTCCAGTAACGATTGCTGTCTTACCATTTAAATCAAACAATTGGTTCAATGACATTCTTGTTCTCCTCCTATTTTTTTAGAATATTCAAAGTTTTTAAAATACTATTGATATTGATTATACTAATAAATTATAATTAAATAAAATTAAAAATTTTAATCTGTAAGTAAGTATTACTTATATTTAAAGGCTCTTTTCGTAAAGATTGTTGTTTTTAAAACGAAACTATTTAAGGTTGATTGGAGCGGAAGTGCGAGACT
>NZ_JBHZPF010000072.1:0-16940 GCF_042787975.1 Peribacillus sp. YIM B13482 | reverse complement strand
TGTTCAATACAGAGATCATCTTCTAGAGATAGCCTAACCTTTTTTTAAAATTGTCCTTTACATAGGGTACAGTTTAATCGGGACACCCTCCTTTCATTTGCAACATTCTTGCAGTACGTTCTTTAGAACAAAAGTTCATCTGGATTGCTTCCGAACCGCTCATTTTTATTCAAGGCATCTATTTGATTCATTTCGTTAAGGCTTAATGAAAAGTCAAATACCTGTGCATTTTCCTCTATACGGGACGGTGTAATCGATTTAGGTATTACGACGAGATCATTTTGCAAATGCCATCTAATTAACACTTGTGCTGAACTTTTCCCATGCTTCTTCGCTATATGATTAATTGTCGGCTCTTCCAAAAGATTTCCTCTGCCTAGAGGGCTCCATGATTCTACCTTGATTTCATGTTTTGCACAGTACTCACGAATTTCTACTTGAGTCAAAAGTGGATGTAATTCGATTTGATTGACGACCGGTTTCACTTCACTGTTTGCAAGTAAATTTTCCAAATGATGAACATGGAAATTACTTACACCGATTGATTTCACTTTTCCATCCTTATAAAGCTTTTCCAGTGCCTTCCAGGTTTCCAGATATTTATCTTTACCCGGCCAATGGATCAAGTATAAATCCAAATATTCCAAGCCAAGACGATTTAAACTATCATCAAATGCCTTGAGTGTCGTTTCGTATCCTTGCTCCGTATTCCACACTTTAGATGTAATGAACAATTTTTCACGAGGCACACCGCACTCCCGAATCGCCTGTCCAACTCCTTCTTCATTTCCATAAATGGCTGCCGTATCAATTGCACAATATCCTACTTCGATCGCTTTCTTGACGGACTCAACGGTTTCATTGCCGTTTTTAACTTTAAATACACCGAAGCCCAACTGTGGCATTTGGACTCCATTATGTAAAGTGATCATTTCCCCAATATTTGTAATCATTCAGTCATTCCCCCTTTACTTTTATTTACCAATTATACATCCACCCACCTTCTATTTCTAACCAAAAGCCTCTGGATTAAACGGGTTTCTAAAATGAAAATGAACTCCTGAATATCCATTAATATATAACAAAATGAACAATTTCCTATTTAATCCTTTACCAAATTAAATATTTTGTAAAAAAATGACGAAACCTCTATCCTTATAGATATGAAATTCGTTACAATTGAATAGTTGATTTTAAACCAAGTAAAAAAGAAGGTGCCATCTTTAAAGAATAATCAAACGTAAAACTTCCATTCTAATTAGTGAGGAGTCGCAAGCTGTCTTGCGCCAATTTATTGGCCACAATCCATAGTTACATTACATACTTGAAATTAAGGGAGTCTTCCATGTATGAATAGCATATTCATTTTAACCGCGCTAATTATTATTTTTGCTTTGGTCTTTGACTTTATCAATGGTTTCCATGATACGGCTAACGCCATCGCTACAGCTGTATCGACCAAGGCTCTAAAACCACGTCATGCAATCATCATGGCTGCGGTCATGAATTTATTAGGAGCGCTGACGTTTACTGGTGTAGCGCATACCATTACGAAGGATATCGTTGATCCCTTCACATTAAACAATGGCTCTTATGTTATCCTTGCTGCTCTTCTTTCGGCAATAACATGGAATTTAATCACTTGGTATTTTGGCATTCCAAGCAGTTCATCCCATGCAATCATTGGTTCAATTGCGGGAGCTGCCATAGTGGCGAGTGGCTTCGATGCAATTAAATGGAGTGGATTCACTAAAATCGTCCAGGCATTGATTCTATCCCCCATCCTTGCCTTTACGCTTGGATTCATTGTATACAGTATCTTCAAGGTAGTATTCAAAAATAATAATTTAGGAAAAACCAATAAGCGATTCAGGAGAATACAAATTCTCACGGCCGCCATCCAGTCTTATACACATGGAACGAATGATGCTCAAAAATCCATGGGTATCATCACGATGGCTTTGATCGCTAACGGATATGCCTCTACCTCTGAAGTTCCTTTCTGGGTACAATTATCCTGCGCAATAGCCATGGCGCTTGGTACATCAATCGGGGGCTGGAAAATCATCAAAACGGTTGGCGGTAAAATCATGAAAATACGGCCGGTAAATGGGGTTGCTGCAGATATAACTGGTGCAGGCATCATTTTTGGTGCCACCTTCCTGCATATGCCGGTCAGTACGACACATGTCATTTCCTCTTCCATACTTGGGGTCGGTTCTGCACACCGCATTAAAGGGGTAAAATGGGGAACAGCTAAAAGCATGTTGATCACTTGGTTCATCACCTTGCCGATTTCCGCTTCATTAGCTGGAATTATATATTATTTCATTGCTTTATTTTTATAAACTCTTGAGTCTTTCCATATCGGAAAGGCTTTTTTCTACGCTTGCAAGTGTAACTGTTTACCATTTTTTACTTATCCTTGTTTTTGTATGTAAAGTTTTATTAAGATTTTGTAAATTTTCGTCGAAAAACCTTCCCTGAAACTACATGAATTCGTTACAATCAATTTGTTAATACTAAGCGTACGACTAAAAGTGCGCAAATTTGCATGACTAATTGGGAGGCTTTAACATGGCTTTTAAATCAAAAAAAGACAAATTCGCAGTAATGCTTTTCAACATCGCTCAAAACCTTAAAGAAGGTGCTGACTATTTCGCAGATTATAAACTGAAAAACATCTCCGATCTAAAAGTATTTTCAGATACGATGAAAGACTATGAGCATAAAGGCGATTCAATGGTTCATAACGTGATTAAAGAGCTGAACAATGCCTTCATCACTCCTATCGAGCGCGAGGATATCCTTGAATTAACCATGAGAATGGATGATGTCATAGACGGTTTGGAACACTGTGCCGCATTATTCGAAATGTACTCAATTGTCAATGCAGATGAGTATATGCTTAAGTTTGTGGATGCAATCAAAGAGTGTACATATGAGATTGCAATAGCTGTCGATACACTTTCCACAAAAAAATTGCCAATGATTCGTGAAAATGCAATCAAAATTAAAGATCTTGAATCCGTTTGTGACGGAATCCAACGTCAATCGATCAAAAACTTGTTTACCGTAGAAAAAGATCCAATCAGGATCATTCAATATAAAGAAATTTACGAAAGCCTTGAAGACATCGCCGATCATTGTCAAGCAGTGGCCAATACCCTTGAAACAATCATAATGAAAAACGCCTAAGGAGTACCCCAATAAATGGATACTTTATTAATTTTAACAATATTAATCGTTTTCTTTGCTTTAGCATTTGATTTCATCAATGGTTTCCATGATACAGCCAATGCAATAGCGACTGCTGTTTCAACAAAGGCCATGAAGCCTCGGCATGCCATCATCATGGCGGCCATCATGAATTTCGTCGGAGCCATGACATTTACTGGAGTGGCGAAGACAATAACGAAGGATATCGTGGATCCGTTCACGCTTCCGAATGGTTCATATGTAATATTGGCAGCTCTGCTCGCCGCTATCATATGGAATCTTCTTACCTGGTATTACGGAATACCAAGCAGTTCCTCCCACGCATTGATCGGTTCGATTGCAGGTGCTGCAATTGCTGCAGCAGGATTCGCCGGCATTAAATGGGAAGGATTCTTGAAAATTCTTCAAGCTTTGATCTTCTCCCCGTTAATTGCTTTTGCAATCGGGTTTATCGTTTACAGCATCTTTAAAGTCGTCTTTAAAAACAATAACCTGACAAAAACAAACCAAAGGTTCCGTACTATACAGATTGCTACTGCAGCACTTCAATCGTATACCCACGGAACGAACGACGCTCAAAAAGCGATGGGTATCATCACGATGGCCCTTATTGCAAATGGTTATGCAACAAGTTCAGAAATCCCCTTCTGGGTTCAATTTTCCTGTGCGGTAGCAATGGGACTTGGAACTTCCGTTGGCGGATGGAAAATCATTAAAACCGTAGGCGGCAAAATTATGAAGATCCGTCCAGTCAATGGTGTTGCTGCGGATCTAACCGGAGCCTTTATCATTTTCGGCGCGACCATAATACACATGCCGGTCAGTACCACCCATGTCATTTCATCTTCAATCCTTGGAGTTGGATCGGCCCATCGTGTAAAGGGCGTAAAATGGGGAACGGCTAAAAGAATGATCATCACTTGGTTCATTACCATTCCCATCTCGGCAACATTAGCAGGTTTGATTTATCTTTTGATTAATTTCCTATTCTAATTTAAAAAAATCCCTTCCGGTTCACATCGGGAGGGATTTTCTGTTTTCATCAAAAAAAGCATCTTGTAATTTAAGGATTTATCTATGCTTATTCATAAGAAATCGTATAAAATTCAAGGAGAAGGAATTTTTTTAAGCGAGGGGCAAAATAGATATGAAGGAATTCGAAAAAAATAGAGATATTTTTAAAGACCTTTATGGAGATATGATGGAGTTTGCCGATAGAATCAGTTCTGTTTTAGGTTGCCCCATTACAATCGAGGACGGTAACCACCGCTTACTTGCATATAGCACACATGATGATACTACGGATCAGGCTCGTATAATGACCATTATCGGAAGACGTGTACCTGAAAAGGTCATCAACAGTTTATGGAAAGATGGTTTCATCCCAGCTTTATTGAAAGAGGATGCACCCATTAAAATAGGGGCAATCAATGATGTTGGTCTTGGTAACAGGGCTGCCGTTTCCATTCGGAAAAATAATGAAGTCCTTGGCTTCATTTGGGCCTTGGAAGTCAATGAACCTTTCTCCGAAGAGGATATGAAATTCCTGCAATTGGCTGCCAAGGAAGCGAAAAACCAATTACAGCAATTGCAATTGAAAAAGAAAAGGAAAGAAGCTGGGCATCAAGAATTCCTTTGGCGCATGTTGACTGGGCACTACCAAGAAGAATCTGAAATAAATGAAAATTTCACGAAATTCTCCATCCATGTTCCCGTGGTTTTTTCCATTTTAGTATTCGAATTTCCTAAAGAGATCAATCGCGAAGTGGAACGCTACATTTCATACATGTTAACGACTACGCAAAAGATAAACAGTTCCTTATTTGCCATTGACCATAACAAGCTCATTCTTTTCGCAGGAGCCAACCAGGAAAACAGCCCTTCTTTTTCTGCATCTATATATGATTTCATTCCTTTTTTCATACTGGAAATGAAACGACGTTTCGGTGTTGAGCATATCCTTGGAACGGCTGGCAATATGTATAAAAACTTAATGGATGTTAAATCAAGTTACGAAGAAGCACAATACACCCTGAAAATGAAGAATATTTTCCCTGATGACATGAAGCTCATTTTACATTATGAAGAACTTGGCATGTTTCAAATGATTGAAGCGCTCGCAAGCAACAAACAGCGTCATGTTCATCCTTCCATATTGAAGCTAAAAGCATACGACATGAAAAACCAGACGGAATTGCTGCAGACACTCACTGTCTACCTAGAGAAAGACTGCAACCCAAATGAAGCTTCTAGAAATCTTCATATCCATGTGAATACATTGAATTACCGATTAAAACGAATCTCAGAAGTGGGAAACATCCGGTTAAAAGATCCCATTCAAAAAATGTCCCTGTTTCTTAACATAAAACTTAAACAATATGATGAATTTTTCAAGAAAAATCAATGATATATTCCTTGATATGGAATACTAGAAGTGTGATGAAAGGTTGATCATATGAAACTTGAAACAAAAGAAGAACTTGAAAAAGAATTAAAGATCATAGAAAAGTGGGAAAAGGATCAGAAAGGGCTATGGTTTTGGGAACGGATTGGGCGAATCCCCTTCAAACTATTGGACAAATTGACACCGGATTTCATTCAGAAAAAATTGGGTGTCATGCTTGATGAAATCGGCAGCTACATTCAGAACGGCGGAAAATATCTAACGAAAGAAGCTCATATTCTAAGTAAGCTAAAGGCCAAGAATCCCGAGGTGAATATTACTGCCCTGGAAGATGTTTCAGGCATCCCCCTCCATATCATGGATAGCGTTAGTCAAGAAATTAAAAATTCAGGCAGCAAATTGGCAACGGTTCAAGGCGCCACTACCGGTATTGGTGGAATCTTCACCATAGCTATCGACATCCCCCTTCTTCTCGGTATGTCGATCAAAACACTTCAGGATATCGCCATCACTTATGGCTTCAATCCCAGTGACCGTCAAGAGCGTATTTTCATAGTCAAATGTCTGCAGTTCACAGCTTCGGATGTTGTCGGCAAAAAGGCCCTATTAAATGAATTGTCGAAAATGAACCTGCCTGATTCAGAATCAAAAAGGGAAATAGCATCCGAGCTGCAAGGATGGCGAGAAGTCGTTTATACATACCGTGATCAGTTTGGCTGGAAAAAGCTTCTGCAAATGGTTCCGGTTGCTGGAATTATCTTTGGTGCCCTGACCAATCGTTCCATGATTGCCGATATGGCCGATACGGGAATCATGCTTTATAAGAAAAGACGGATTTTAGAGCGCATTCAAGAGCCTATAGCAAAGAATTAGAATTCAGCGTTATATCTTCACACGTTTATGATATGAATCAAGTGCCTTGGTCCTGGTAAGTCCATCTATATTGAAACTGCATTTGTGGAATTCCACAAATACACCTTTTTCATTTTTCTGATTTCCACATACTAACTGTTTCTTTTTCCAACTATACTTGAGATACAAATAGTAAAACACATATTATTGGAGGGATTAAGATGAGAATAGGAATTCCAAAAGAGATTAAAAACAATGAAAACCGTGTAGCTATCACTCCAGCTGGGGTTGTAGCATTAGTCAATGCGGGGCATGAAGTATTAATCGAAATGAACGCAGGTCTAGGAAGCAGTTTTACAAATGAATCATACCAAGAAGCTGGCGCAGTAATAGTCGAGGACGCTGCAAGCGTTTGGTCAAGCACAGAAATGATCATGAAAGTAAAAGAACCTATCTCATCTGAATATAAATATTTCCGAAAGGATTTAATCCTTTTCACATATTTGCATCTTGCGGCTGAACCGGCACTAGCTCAGGCCCTAAAAGAAAGCGGTGTCTTGGCCATTGCTTATGAAACAGTTGCAGTGAACCGCACACTTCCTTTATTGACACCAATGAGTGAAGTGGCTGGACGCATGGCTGCACAAATCGGTGCTCAGTTCCTTGAAAAAAATAACGGTGGCAAAGGAATTCTCTTAAGCGGAGTTCCTGGAGTGAAACGTGGTAAAGTCGCTGTTGTCGGCGGAGGTATGGTTGGAACGAATGCAGCTAAAATCGCTATTGGATTAGGCGCAGATGTTACCATTCTTGACTTAAGCCCTGACCGCCTTCGTCAACTTGATGATATTTTCGGAAATGAACTCACTACACTCATCTCCAATCCTTATAATATTGCAGAAGCAGTCAAAGATGCTGATTTAGTAATCGGTGCTGTATTGATTCCAGGTGCTAAAGCTCCTAAACTCGTTACAGAAGAAATGGTTAAATCGATGTCCCCAGGTTCAGTCATTGTCGATGTTGCAATCGATCAAGGCGGTATCTTTGAAACGGTTGACCACATAACAACACATGATAACCCTACCTATGTTAAACATGGAGTAGTGCATTACGCAGTAGCGAATATGCCAGGAGCGGTGCCACAAACCTCTACAGTAGCTTTAACTAACGTAACAGTACCATTTGCACTGCAAATCGCAAACAAAGGCGCAATCAAAGCGATCCTTGAAAATGACGCACTTGCAAAAGGCGTCAACGTGGCAAACGGTGAAATCACGTTCGAAGCAGTTGCGACAGACCTAGGCTACAATTACGTAAGTGTTGAAAACGCCTTAAACCCAAATAACATTAACGCTTAATAAAAAATAAGAGTCCAGACACACATCGTGTCTGGACTCTTATTTTTTTGGACGGGAATCCCTTGAAGATGTCCCTCTTCGTACAAACTTTTAATAAGTTGGATTTTCCTGCCCTTTCACAAATTAAGAGTAATATTATACTAATCTACCATAATAGACCATTTCTAATCCGCGAAAATTTTCCCAGGATTCATTATTCCTATAGGGTCCAATGCCTGTTTGATGGTTTTCATCACTTCGTAAGCTGCGCCATGTTCCCTTCGCTGATACTTTGATTTTCCAAGGCCGACCCCATGTTCACCAGTACATGTACCGCCTTTCGTTAAAGCATATTCAACGATTTCTTCATTTAACCTCTTCGCTTCATTAATTTCCTCAGGATTATTTAGATCAATCATGAACAACACATGATAATTCCCGTCACCTACATGTCCTACAATCGCTCCCTCCACTTTTGATTGTTCGACTTTCTCCCTTGTATCCAATATGGCATTCGATAATTCAGTAAGTGGCACACTTACGTCGGTCACCATAAGTTTCTTTCCAGGGGCACTGTGAATGAATGCGTACGCGAGATTATGGCGGGCTTCCCATAAAGCATTCCTTGCTTTTGAATCCGTTTCAAACTTGATATCCCCACTTCCAAAATCACTTACGATTTCCTTGGCAAACTTGATGTCCTGTTCCAGTCCGGCAAAATTACCATGAAACTCGAGGAATAAAGTTGGTTTGACATCATAGGATTTGTCCATGAATTGATTAACTTTTTTTATGGACTCGGCATCAACCAATTCAATTCGTGCAATCGGGATTCCAGCAAGCATGATTCCATTAACCGCAAATACGGCCTGTTCCACGGTTGGAAATGAGGCTCTTCCTGCCATGGTGACTTCAGGAATGCCGTATACCTTTAATGTCAGTTCAGTAAATACACCTAGCGTACCTTCCGAGCCGACAAACAAGCCATTCAAATGAATGCCTGAAGATGATTTTGTCGCTAAACTTCCGGTATGGATCACTTCACCGTTTGCTAAAACCACTTCCAGATTCCTGACTTGATCACGCATAATCCCATATTTGACCGATGTCGTCCCACTTGCATTCGTAGCTGCCATCCCTCCCATTGTTGCATCGGCGCCAGGATCGACGGAAAAGAACAAACCGTATTTTTTTAATTCTTTATTGAGCTGCGTCCTTGTCACACCTGGTTGAACCTTCACAAGGAAATCATTTTCCCTGATTTCCAATACTTGATTCATCAAGGACAAATCCAGGGAAATCCCTCCTTTGACCGGAACTACATGCCCCTCCAAACTTGATCCTAATCCAAATGGAATGACCGGTATTTCATGCTCATTCGCATAACGCACGACTGCACTGACTTCCGCAGTATCTCTTGGGTATATGACCATATCCGGTAAATGCGGAGTATGATATGATTCGTCATGGCTATGCTGTTCCAATAAAGTCTCATTCACCGTGACTTGTTCTTCCGTCAGTATCTTCCTTAGATCCTCTATATAGCCATTCATTCTGCATCCCCCTCTTTTTCACTAAACATTCTGATAATAATGTACAAAAAAGGAGATTGCCCGCTTGGAGGCAATCCATCCTTCCTTACTTGCCGAACCCTTTCGTTTTATCCGTACAGGCCTTCATTGCTTGCAAAATGCTGGATCTAAACTGATTCTTCTCTAAAGACGCTACTGCGGATATCGTTGAACCACCCGGGGTGCAGACATCATCCTTTAATGAGGCTGGATGTCTTTCCGTTTCAAGTACCATTTTAGCAGCTCCCATTACAGCTTGTGCTGCCATTCGGTATGCTTGTTTCCTTGGTATGCCATCACGGACCCCTCCATCTGCTAGTGCTTCGATGAACATGTATACATAAGCAGGTGAAGAACCGCTGATGGCTGGTACTGCATCCATCAAATCTTCATGCAGGATTTCCGTTTTACCGAAGCTATTCAGCAGTGCAGTCACATCCTCTATATCAGCATCCGTAATTTCATCATTAATGCTCATAGCCGTCATGCCTTCACCGACAAGCGAAGGGATGTTTGGCATCGTCCGGACAACCTTCACTCTTTTCCCGAAGATATTCTCAACTAGGGAAATAGTGATTCCAGCTGCCATTGTAATGATCACAGCGTCATCTTTCACATGGTTCTTGACTTCTTCAAGCACCTGCTTATGCATGGAAGGTTGAATCCCTAGAAACAGAAAATCAGCAAAACCGGCAACCTCTTTATTCTCCAAAGTTCCTTTAACCTTATATTTCATGGTGATTTTAGTTTTAGTTTCGACACTCGCTGTACTGACCATGATTCCATCAGGGGAAATGACCTCTGCATGCAACATGCCCTCAAGCATTGCTTCCCCCATTTTACCGCATCCAATAAACCCGATTTTTTTATTCATATCTTACACTTCCAATCATAAGTTCATCTATATTCATTCTTATTATATCGGATATGGTAAATGGAAACACGCTTGCGGGTATTAATCAGGAAGGATTTAGTGGTTTCTGGTCGAATTACTAAGATGATATGAATGAAACTACCTTTACCTTTAAGAACTCACTCCTTCATGCAACATTTTTTGCGAAAAAAAATGTTGACTAATTGGTCACTTCAGATTTATAATTTTGACCTACCAGTCACAACCTAATAAAGGAATATAGATTAAGGAATGGAGAAATAGTATGCAAATTGAGAAAAAAGTGGTTAATACCAAGCTTGTCTTAGCAGGATTGATCATTGGAATGTTTTTCAGTTCATTGGAACAGACGATTGTCGGGACGGCAATGCCGACGATAATCGGCCAATTGAATGGTTTTACCATCTTTGCATGGGTAACGACTGCGTATTTAATAGCCTCAACGACAGTTGTACCGATTGTTGGAAAGCTATCTGACTTATATGGCAGACGTTCCCTTTATCTGCTTGGTACGATCATTTTTACGATCGGTTCGTTTTTATGTGCCACTGCCACTTCGATGGAACAATTGATCATCTACAGGGGTCTGCAGGGACTCGGCGGCGGAATGATCATGCCCTTGTCCCAAACGATAATCGGCGATATATTCTCTGCGGAACAAAGGGCCAAATGGCAGGGTGTATTTGGAGCCCTTTTTGGTTTAAGTTCTGTCATTGGTCCTTTTTTGGGCGGCCTGATCGTTGACCATATCAGCTGGCATTGGATATTTTTGATCAATGTACCGACGGGCTTACTATCTGCCATATTGATTTATGTCGGGTTGAAACATGAAGGCATACGAAAATCAGAGAAAGTGAACATCGATTATCTAGGCATTTTCACCTTGATTCCTGGTATTGTCCTCTTACTGCTTGGCTTGACCTTCGGTGGTGATAAGTTCGAATGGATATCACTGGAATCTCTCTTGATTTTCGGCAGCACCATTGTCTTCATTACTCTATTCATCTTTTTTGAAAGAAAAGCAGTTGAACCGATTCTTGATTTATCTCTTTTTAAAAATAGAGTTTTTGCCACCACAAGTATTTTGGGATTCCTGCTGGGCCTCGGGATGTTCGGGGCAATCATGTTCGTCCCGCTGTTCATGCAAGGCGTACTGGGAGTTTCACCAACGAAAGCGGGGTCGACAATGACTCCGATGATGATCGGTTTGATTCTTTCCAGCGTCGTTGGCGGGCGGTTACTGTTGAAATTCCGTTTTCGAACAGTGCTTACCTATGGAATGGCCATTGCGACGCTAGGCTTCTTCCTAATGAGTACGATGGACGGCAGTACGACCATATTCACTGCGTACTCATTCATGGCTATCCTTGGGATCGGCATGGGTCTTGTCATGCCGACATTGATGATTGCCGTTCAAAATGAATTTCCAAAATCACAGCTAGGGTCGGTTACAGCGGCTTCGACCTTCTTCCGATCAATAGGAGGAACGATGGGCATCACGGTTTTGAATGCCGTCATGAATCATAATCTCCAGCAAAATATGGATGATGCGGTCGTAAGCCAAAAGAACCCTGTATTGCATGAGGCATTGAAAGCACTAGCCGATAAAACGGATAAGTTATTCAACATCATGCTTTATCCTGAAAACCTTAAAATGCCGGCGGAAGTCAGTAATATCCTTATAAAAACGATTGAAAATGCTTGGATCGGTGCATTTTCCAGTGTTTTCGTCACAGGTATCTTTTTTGTTTCCGCCGGAATATTAGTGGCACTTTCCGTGGGTTCGGGCCGAATAAAAAGAGATCAAGAAACCGAAAAGGAAATAGGTTAAAAATATGCTCTGGACCGGCTGATTATATCAGCCGGCCTTTTTAATTCCCGCATTCCTATGTTTCTTTTTCATCGATAAGGGAAATTTACCTGTAAGAGACTAAATGGAGTGATACTATGAACAAGATAAACCATTCAATTTTGCCTGCGGATTTTTATAATCAGCCTACGCTTGAACTGGCAAAATCCCTGCTTGGCTGCCTGATTGTAAAAGAAACTGCGGATGGAACCGCTTCTGGATTCATTGTTGAAACAGAGGCTTATATGGGACCGGTGGACAGGGCCGCACATAGTTTTGGAAATAGAAGGACTAAACGGACGGAAGTGATGTTCGGTGAGTCCGGTTTAATTTATACATACGTCATGCACACACATACACTGGTCAATGTTGTAAGCGGCGGGCCTGAAAATCCGGAGGCCATTTTGATTCGCGCTTTGGAACCCTATTCAGGGCTTGAGTTAATGCAGGAAAGACGCGGAATAGCCGATATACGTAAATGGACGGATGGACCTGGAAAGCTAACCAAGGCACTTGGCATCACCATGGCTGATTATGGTCGGTCCTTTACTGATCCTCCTCTATATCTTGCTGCCGGAAAGCAACCCGAACACATTTCTAGCGGGCCCCGCGTCGGAATTGATAACTCCGGGGAAGCAAAAGATTATCCGTGGCGTTTTTGGGTTACCGACAATCCGTTTATCTCTCGCAAAAACCTAATTAAAAAAGGATGATAGGGAAAATCACGGTGATGATATCTCCTCTAAGTGAACGGTGAAAAAGGCTACAGGTATTCTGTGGATGTTTCACAAACACTTTGTGGGGATTTTTTTCTATGTCCATAAGAAATAACTGCTTAGTAAAAGACAATCGAAATTACCAAGAAGGTGGTAATTTCCACCAGTCCAGGGGTTCTTTCCCAGACTGACTGATTAATGGGCGACGGGGAAAGGCCGAAAAAATAATGGACTCCGCATCTCGAAGTCCATTTCAAAAAGTCGTGGACGAAAGCACTGTGAATGTATGTAGAGTCCATCGAAGACACAAGGAACAAAGTGTTAGTTGAAGTAATTACTAATCCTTCTTTTATTAGTGACAACTAATAACTTGTCACAATTCCGTCTCCTTTTTCCCTTTCTTTTCTTCTTTCAAAATAATTCGTTACATTACAATTAAATCATTTTACAATATTTACCTAAACATTAAACTTCCAGCCTATTACATTAGTAATAAATAATTGACTTCCTTATATTACGAAACTAATATAGTTAAGTCAGCAACATGGAAGGTGGTTTATGATGAACGTTCAGGCCCTATTGCAAATGAATACAATTTTTATTAGTATCCTAATTGAATCCCTTCCCTTCATTCTACTGGGAGTCCTTATATCTGGAATCATCCAAATGTTTGTGTCAGAAGAGATGATCGCAAGGGTTATACCAAAAAATCCGATCTTATCAGTGCTATTCGCAATAGGTGCAGGGGTCTTTTTTCTTGCATGTGAGTGCGGGATCGTCCCGATTACCCGCCGTTTGATTGCTAAAGGGGTTCCTCTTTCAGCGGCCATTGCCTTTATGCTTTCTGCGCCTATTCTGAATCCGATCGTCCTGTTTTCCACCTATATTGCGTTTGGTAATAGCTGGAGCATGGTTTTCTATCGTGGTGGAATTGCATTGTTGGTCGTCTTGATCATTGCATGCATCCTATCTTTTCAATTTAAGACAAATCAGCTTAAACAGGAACATATCGAACATACACATCACAAAAAACATACATTTAAAGACAAGATAACGGGGATGTTTAAACACTCGATTGAAGAGTTCTTTTCTGTTGGAAAGTACCTGATCATTGGTGCACTTCTGGCAGCTGCCATTCAAACCTTTTTGAAAACATCCCTATTGCTAGAAATTGGTCAAGGTAAATTACCCGGGAATGTAGTCATGATGGCTTTGTCTTATGTCATGTCCTTGTGCTCCCAAGCAGACGCCTTTGTTGCAAGTTCTTTTAGAAGTACCTTCTCGCCCTCTTCACTAGTTGCTTTTCTTGTATTTGGGGCCATGTTTGATATTAAAAATACGATCATGCTTTTAGGTACATTCAAAACAAAATTTGTTTTATGTTTGATGGCTTATATATTTATTTCCGTCCTTGGTTTAACTTTATTGTTTATTTCTTAAAGAGGGTGTTTTATATGGGAAGATTATTCATATTACTTGGACTTACATTTTTATTCATGCATCTACACGCCTCAGGGAATATATCAAAATACATTAATATGGAATATTCTTACGTTTCACAGATTGCTATCTATATACTGGCTATTTTCACTTTAATGGGATCTTATATATATATTAAAGAAGGAAATCAAGAAGAGTGTGAGGATTGTCAGTGCGGGCATGATCACTCCCAGGAAAACAAGAAATGGAAAAAAAACCTTACTTACACGCTATTTTTAATTCCCATTTTAACCGGCCTCTTTTTGCCTGTTGCCACAATGGACTCCAATATCGTAGAAAAAAAAGGATTTCATTTCCCCGTGTATGATGACACAGATGAATATAGCCAGCATCAATTTCTGCAGCCGGATACGAGTCTTTATTATGGCAAGGATGATTATTTAACTTTAATGGATCACTCGCTCAAAAGCTTGGCTGATCATGATAGTCTTCATTTAACCGACAAAAACTATCTTACCGATTTAGAAGCCATCTATTACTCCCCTGGAAAGTTCGCCGGCAAACAAATAACGTTAACCGGATTTTCGTACAATTCAGATGAGCTAGCCAAAAACCAGGTATTCCTGTTTCGTTTTGGGGTCATTCACTGTGTCGCAGACTCTGGGGTATTCGGTATGCTGATCGAACTTCCTGAAGGAATGCATCCTAAAAATGATGAGTGGTATTCCGTGACGGGTGAATTGGAATCCATTTATTATCAGCCATTTAAAAAAACCATTCCAATACTCAAAGTATCATCACATAGCAAAATCGTTGCACCTGATGATCCCTACGTTTATAGACAATATTAAAAAATTAATCAAGGAAAGGTAAGGAGATGTATTCTTACCTTTCTTTTTAATTACCCGACCCCAAACCTCCATTTTATGTAATGAATTTCAAGGAGACTTGTTATCCATTTCTACGGCCAAACCCTGTATTTTTGAAACTATCTTTGAACCATCCCAACCTACTTTCTGCAATTAATATAATCTGAATGTGCCCTATTTCATTGCACTTGAATCCCACTCGAGGTGACCAGACTATATTTACCTGTAACAGGATAACCTGAAAAGGCGAATTTCATTTATTTTCTGAATGAATTTTTTTTATATTGTCATGTTTTTTATATTTCATAGCCTTATAATATAGATGCTACATATTTTTTTACCACATCAGGAGGAACTTTCCTAAATGAACAATTCGAAAAACTCTTTTATTCTTGCAGGAACTATAATAGGTACCCTTGTGGCAGGAAATTCTGCTTATGCTGGTTCTTATCAAGTCAAATCAGGGGACACCCTTGATAAAATTTCTAAAGCTAATAATACAACTGTCCAAGAGTTAAAATCTCAAAACCATTTGACCAGTGCCCTTATTTTTCCCGGCCAGGTCTTGAAGGTCAATAGCCTTAACATGCAAACGGATAAAAATATAGACAAAACCGGAAAATATGTGGTTAAACTAGGGGATACTTTATCTAAAATTGCTAAAAAATATAACCTTTCCCTTAGTGCCTTGCTTAAATTAAACCCTAATATTTCTAATTCGGATCGTATTTATATTGGACAATCCATCCGTGTTTCCGGACAAGCTCCTGCATCTAGCACTACGGCTAAAAACAGTAATTCAAGTGATACATACACAGTCAAATCAGGGGACACCCTGGGCAAAATTGCTAGAGTCAATAATATGACTATCCAACAATTAAAGTCTGAAAACCGTTTGACTAGTACTCTTATTTTTCCCGGTCAAGTTTTGAAGGTTAATACCCTTAACAACTATACGAACAATAGTAAAAATACAACAGAAACTTATGTGGTTAAACTAGGGGATTCCTTATCGACCATCGCTAACAGATATAACCTTTCCCTTAGTGCCTTACTTAAAATAAACCCTAATATTTCTAATTCAGATCGTATTCGTATAGGCCAATCCATCCGTGTTTCCGGGAAAGCATCAGTATCTTCATCTGCAACTAAAAAACCGTCCAAATTGACTTATTCTTCCAAAGTGGATCAAGTTTTGGCTGCCGGCGCAAGATACCTAGGAGCTAAGTATGTTTACGGTGCGAGCACTTCACGTACTGACATATTTGATTGCTCTTCATTCACATTAAGAGCTTTCCAAAATGCAGGTATTTCCTTGCCTCGAAATTCAGTGGCACAATCACAGGCTGGTACGGCTGTATCTCTGAAAGCCCTTCAAAAAGGGGATTTAGTATTTTTCGATACCAATAATGATGGTGTAATTAATCATGTAGGAATTTATGCCGGAAACGGTCAAATGCTGAATGCTTCCACATCTAAAGGTGTATCCTACGCTAACATTAACAATTCTTACTGGGGACCTAGTTTTGTAAAGGCTGTCCGTGTTATTAATTAAATGATGGCAATAACAATTGTTGGCTAAACATTCACTTAAAAAAAGTTTATAACAAATGGAAAAAGCGTGTTTTGATAAAAAGATCAAACACGCTTTTTCGTATGATAATGATCCAACATTTTACATTATAATATTCCCATTAAAAAAAGGCCTTCTCCGATAGTGAAGTGAACCCAAAAAGTTAGACACTTTATTTAATTAGGCAACCTTGAGGGCATGAACCCGGTAATCTACTGGGC
>NZ_JBHZPF010000071.1:0-18004 GCF_042787975.1 Peribacillus sp. YIM B13482 | reverse complement strand
AGTCATTCCATTGTACAAAAAAAGACCCTGTAGAGTAGACACTTTTTTTAAGTGTCTACTCTACAGGGTACAGTTTAAACCGACCGCCTGTTTTTTCATTTATAATGGATACCGATTTTCGTAAAGCCTGAAATCAAGCTAAGCAAAGGACAAAGTAAACAAAAGAATGCAAATGGGGCATATTCAAGGGTTGAAACACCCAATACCTGAGTCAGGAATACACCGCAAACACCCCAAGGAACCAGAGGGTTCACAACTGTTCCCGCATCTTCAAGCACCCTCGCAAGCGTTTTGGGCTGCAAGCCTAAATCTTCATATTTCTGCTGAAATGCTTTCCCAGGCAGTATAACTGACAAATACTGTTCACCCACCAGGAAATTCACGATGATTCCTGCAAATACAGTAGCGGAAATCACTTTCGCTACACTCGTCAATGAATCCTGGACCGCATTTAAAATAGAAGGTATGACTCCCAATTCGAACAATAATCCGCCCATCGCCAATGCCAACAACACCATCGAAACGGAGAACATCATACTTTCAATCCCGCCCCGCGATAAGATTGAGTCAAGTTGATCCATTCCACTCTTGAGTACAAATCCGCTGTATAAAATATCTGCTAGTTTTGCAACCGTCAAATTAGGCGTTTGAATGAAAGCGATGATGGCTGCCGAAATGATTCCTGCCGACAATGTCGGAATGGCAGACACCTTTTTCAAAGCCATGACTAGAACGATGACAAACGGAATCAAACTCCATATGCTTATATTCGTTTCCATTTCCAGAGCTTTGGTCATGGCTTCGATTTCCTCAACACGGGCCACTTTTACATTCGGTGAAAGGAAATAAAAGATGATAAGTGATATTACAAAACCTGGAATCGTAGTCCAAAGCATATTATTGATATGTTCAAATAATGGTGCTCCAACCGTTCCCGATGCAAGGTTGGTCGAGTCGGATAATGGAGACATTTTATCCCCAAGAAATGCACCGGAAATGATTGCACCGGCTGTGATTGCCAACGATAAATCCATCGCTGCCGCCATACCTATTAAAGCAACGCCGATTGTGGCTGAAGTTGTAAGTGAACTCCCGATACAAAGCCCAATTAGCGAACACACCAGAAATGTGATCGCATAGAAATATTCACCGGAAATCCAGTCAAACCCATAGTACATGATGGTAGGGATCGTCCCGCTTGCCATCCAGATGGAAATCAGCATTCCAATGAAAAAGAATATAAAGATAGCTCCCATACCAGAAACTGTACCTTTGACTATAGCGGCTTCCATAATCGAAAATGGCAGCTTCTTGATCTTCCCATAAACAAATAAGAAAAGGATTGCCGCAATAATTGGAATATGGGGGGCAAGTCCATAATGTATGATACCAGTTGCAATAATTAAGAATAGAATTGCCAAAACTCCAATTGCTTCAGGTAAGGAGAGCTTTAGCTTTGCATCCTCCAGACGCATAATGTATTTCCCCGCTTTCATTTTGTATATTCTCTAAGGTAAGGATAGGACTTTTCACTCCCTACAATTACTGAAACGCTTTTAAGCACTAAAGTACTAGCTAAATATAAAGGAGTTTCGGGCGATTGTCAAAGGAATAATAATCTATTTTAGTAGAATTCGATTCTTCATTCCTTTTTATCCCAAAACAAAAACCCATACTTCGCTTCATATAGGTTCAGCTAAATATTCCCTAAGATATAAGTCCTCTTCTTTGCTTAGCCCCAAATAAGGCCCTATCTTAATCATGTCCCTACAATTCTTTCAGTTATGTCGCAGCCCCACTAAATGAACTGCAAACCGTTCCTGATCATCAGATAATTTGGTTTTTAATTTACCAATTAATAAAAATTATTATTGTGTACAAACTACGTTTTGTAAGTTAAAAAATGATTCCTGTACACCGAAGATTTAGATTTTAGATTTGGTCAACTGCTGCATTCGAATATGTAATTATACAAATCCTATTATTATAATCTTTTTTTGATAAATAGATAATTTTTACAATCGATAATATTTGCGACGCATTTTCCTAGGCTTACACCTTTAATCAAACGCCATCCCTTTAAATAAAAATAGCCAACATCTACTCTTTTCAAAAAAAGGTTAATGTTATATAATAAGTTTGTTCAGTATTTCACAAACTTCTGTTGAAAAGTATCCATCCAAGAAGGATGGATACTTAGAAGGCTACATTAACAAGGAAATATAGATAGGTAATGTAATTAAAGATAGAATGGTACTAATTACAAATGAAGATGCTGTTTCAGTTGATAATGAATCAAATCTAGTTGAAATCATTGCAGCTACAGCAGATCCCGGAAATGATACTAGCAAAATAGCTTTAATTGTATCTGCATGATCAAGGCCAATTAGATGAGCAACCAGAATCATAAATAATGGAATAGCCACAACTTTTAAAATGGAAATACCAAAAGCAATTGGTCGTAAGCTAATCTTACGGATACCCACGGTTACACCAACAGCAAATAATGCAACCCCAGATGTCACTGACCCAATTTGATCAAGCGCATTTTTTATGATATCCGGTGCCTGGAACCCTAATAGTGTTAATACAACAGCAAGTAAGGGAATACATGCAAGCGGTTCGCTAAGACCATGCAAAACAATACCTAGAATGTTTGTTTTTTCATCTTTAGATTTACCCAATCTGGATTGTCCGACCGTACCAACTATTGTTGCTAATGGATCCAGGAGGGCATTCACCACAATACCGGTAATCGCAATAGGTATAGCTATCTCTTGCGCCCCAAACAAACTGCCTAATACAGATATCCCCATAAAAGCAAAGGCTGGCTGAGTTGCGTTTAATGAAAACATAGATGCTTTAGTTAAATCGTATTTAAACACCAAACGAGCCACTATTAAAAGGATAATGTAAAAGCCAATAACACCTATGGTCATAGTTAAGAAAAATGACCATTGATTAATTAAGGTTTGTTTTGAGGTTGTCGTGATCCCAATGAATAAGTGTGCAGGTAATGCAAATTTTGTAACTAACGTATTAAGCCCTTTGGATGATTCTGAATTAAAAATTTTAAAATAGCCACCCAAATAACCAATAATAATTGTAAAAAAGATTGGTATTAATGTTAAAAATATATTCCCAATATTCACTCGAGATGCACTTCTCTTTCCAAAAAATTGTCCTATTTAAAAGATTCTACTATGACTGACTTAAACGGAGATCCCCTAAAACGGATCCCCTTTCTTTTGAGACAACAAAATAATATGGATTTATTTCCCATGAATAGTTTTGTACTCCGGCTTCCACATGTATTCTGTAATTGCTTTTTCAATATCTGTTATATCCGCTTTCGCAACTCCTTCTTCAATGGCTGTCTTTGCCACTTCGATGGCTACAGATTTAGAAACCTCTTGCAATTGTTTGATTGAAGGGAGTAAAGAAGCACCATGCTTAGTGCTATCCGATAATCTTGAAACAGCAGATGATGCTGCTGCAAGCATGCCCTTAGAGATTATTGTTGCTTCTGCGACAATTGCACCAAGTCCAAGTCCTGGAAAAATATATGCATTATTAGATTGTCCGATTGTATAAATCACACCATTATAGTCAACATCATCAAACGGGCTTCCTGTCGCTATTAAGGCTTTACCTTGAGTCCACTTTATAAGGTCTTCAGGAACAGCTTCCGCTAAGGGAGTCGGATTTGACATCGGCATAATAATAGGATGTTCCACGTGCTTTGCCATTTCTTTTACAACTTCTTCTGAGAAAGCTCCTGTTTGACCAGAAGTACCGATTAAGATGGTTGGTTTAACCTTTTTTATCACCTCTAATAATGGGATAATTCCGACTTCATTCCGAGCCCATTCCTCAACTTCTTCAGCTTTCCGGCAATACGACTTTTGGAATTTCAAAACATCCGGAATGTCATCTATCAACAATCCACGATAATCGACAGCCCAAAAGTTACCATATGCCTCTTCTCTTGAAATGCCATCAAGAATCATTGCTTCAACCATCTGATCAGCATTACCGATTCCTGCTGCACCTGGACCAAAAACAACAACTCTTTGTTCCTTTAAAGGAACACCAGTTACTTGTAATGCAGACTTTACGGCGGCTAGTGTTACTGCACCTGTACCTTGTATATCATCATTAAAAGTGAGAATCTTTTCACCATAATTATCGATTATATTTCGTGCATTTATATTTCCAAAGTCTTCCCAGTGAAGTAATACCCTTGGGAAGAAGGCTTGAGAATTTTTAACAAATAAATCAATGAATTCGGTGTATTCATCACCGCGAACACGCCCAAACCTGTTACCAATATACAGTGGATCACTAATCAGGCTTTCGTTGTCAGTCCCAACATCCAGGACAATAGGTAGCACCCTGCTTGGATCAATTCCCGCAGCTGCAGTGTAGACTGCCAATTTGCCAATGGCTATGTTAATTCCACCAACTCCCTGATCTCCGATTCCAAGAATACTTTCAGAATCTGTAACAACTATTAAATCGATATCATCAGATGAAAGGTCCAGGTTTTTAAATGCATCTTCCATTCCCTCCATATTATCTATAGATAGGTATAGACCTCCTGGACGGTGATATTCTTGGGAGTACTGTTGAATGGCCTCTCCTACAGTAGGTGTGTAAATGATCGGAAGTATTTCACTTAGATGGTCTTTAAGTAGGCGGTAAAACAGTACCACATTCCTATTAAACAAATCATATAACATTCCATTCTTCCGAATATCGCTAGGTTGAGTGGAGAATTGTACATAAGCTCTTTTTACTTGTTCCTCAAGAGTAAGCACCTGGGATGGCAGCAAGCCTACCAATCCTAGTTCATTTCTTTCTTCCTTAGTGAAAGCAACCCCTTTATTAATAAAAGGGTTTGACAGAATACCTTTTCCTCTTAAAGTTGTTTCCAAGCCCTTTTTTGTCTTATCATAAGCTGTCATAGACGTACCCTCTTCCTAAAAATGTATATTTATAAATAATCATTACCAGGCAATAGAGTATATTCTTCCCTGTGGAAGTGTAATTACTAAAAGAAAACTGTAAAAAGGAAAATAAATATACAGCACATAAAAACATAAATATTTCCTCATTACTGCTTATTTGTTTAATCCCATGAAAAATTTATAAATGACTCAATCGCCAGTGTATATCTTAGTAGTCATTTACGGGGGACACTAGCTTATTTAACTAATTTTAGTATTATGTAATTAAAAAAAGTAAGCAGCCATTTAGCTACTTACAGATAACGTTGAATAATATGGCTCTTGTCATCATTAAATTTGTGTTGGGAGACTGGTCGGCCTACCGTTCCATAGATTACCTTAACATCAAGGACCCCGATATCCTTCATGAATTTTAAATATTTCCTTACTGATACCCTGGATATACCCGCCACATTTACGACTTCCTCTGTTGAAAAGGGAGCATTTTTAAATACCCGTATCACATTCCATATAATCTTTAAGGTATCTTGAGCTAATCCTTTCGGTAATTCCTCTGGTAAATGATTTTCTTCTTGATGCAATATTCGATAATCTAATTCTTCTTGATTTAGCATATTTTTATCTTGAATAAAAGCTGATTTGTTCCGATATGCTGATAAGGCCGCGTTAAAACGTTCAAATTCAAACGGCTTAATTAAATAATCAACAGCACCTAGTCTCAATGCTTTCTGAATCCTCTCAATGTCCGACGCAGCAGAAATGACAATAACATCTATCTCTTTTTCACTTTCTCGAATTTGTGAGAGTAAATCGAGTCCATTTTTCCCAGGCATGAAAATGTCTAATAGAACTAACCCAATTCTTTGATTTTCCAATACATTCAGAGCTTGATCCACTGAGGAACAGACAGCAGCTAATTCGTAGCCATCGACTTGATTCAAATATCGCTTATTGAACTCAGCAACCATCGGGTCATCTTCTACGATCATTACCTTAATCATCCTACATCATCCTTGCTTTTGTATGGTATATAAACCACAAACGTTGTTTCTTGACCTTCTTTTGAACTAATATCGAGATCTCCACCTAGCTTATCCAGGCTTGCCTTAACCAAATATAAACCAATCCCCCTGTCATCTCCTTTTGTTGTAAATCCTTTTAGAAGGATATGATTAAGATTGGCATCAGATATTCCCTGTCCAGTATCATGAACTTCAATAGTTAAAATATCATCTGCATAATCAAACTTTAATTCAATTCGTTTAACGGGCCTTTTTTCCACTGCTTCTATAGCATTGTCAATCAAATTTCCTATTATCGTAATTAGCTCATGAGTAATAGATGCATTTTCTGGTTCTGGCAATTGAAAGTCAGAGGATAATGCCAGCTTAGCACCTGCTTCCCTGGCATAACTTAGTTTTCCAATTAAAAAACCGGCTAGTACTGGATCTTTAACGGTTTTGGTAATAAAGCCAATCTCGTTCTCTCTGTGGTCAACAAGATCACTAATATATGCTGCAAGCTGATCATAATAATGCATATGCACCATACCAAGTATTACATGAAGTTTGTTCATGAATTCGTGCGACTGGGCCCTTAACGATTCAGCATATAAACGGACTCCAGTCAGCTGCTCCGCCAGCAGATGTATTTCTGTTTTATCACGAAATGTAGCCACGGCACCTACGATTTCATCCTTCACAAATACTGGTACCCTATTCACTAGTAAGACACTATCGTTTAAATCCTGCTCTTTATCCAATTCGGCCTTGCCGGTCTCCAGGATTCTATCCAGGTTTGAGTCAGGCATGTAACCAGTTACCTTTTTACCCGTTGGATTTTCATTAATGCCCGCTTTTTTAAATATCTTTAAAGCTGCTTTGTTTATGAGAGTAATGGTTGAACTCTGATCTACCGCTATAATTCCCTCCCGAACTGATTGTAAAATGGCGTTTCGCTCTTTTAAAACCTTCGCAATAGCAAAAGGTTCCAGCCCAAATAATATTTTCTTAATATACCTTGCCAAAAGTATAGCCCCGCCAATTCCGGTTAATATTCCAAAAACGGTTCCCACATAAATATTAAAACGGCTTTTTAAAACAGCATCATTAACTTTTTGAAGAGAAATACCGACCACCACGGCTCCAATTTGATTATCCTCTGAATCATAAACAGGGGTGAAAGAACGCAATGACCTGCCTAAAGTTCCTTTGGAAATAGATATGTGCTCTCTACCTCGTAATACATCTTTCTCATCCCCCCCAACAAATTTTTTTCCTATTTTACTTGGATCGGGGTGAGTTTTCCGGATTCCATTATTATCGATTATTACTACAAATTCTACATCTGTCGATTTTTTTATCCTATTGGCAAATTGCTGAACTTCCTGATTGTTCCCACTTCCACTTAACGCTTCGATTACAAGCGGCGTTTGTGCTGCCATGCGTGCTACGTTTACTGCTTTTTCAGTCTGGCTCTTCTCTATTGTATCCGCTACTGTTTGGCTAATAAGAATATCTGTAATAAATAATGATAGGGCTACTACCCCACACACCAGTATCATAATAGTAAACTGTAGACTCCATTTCCCTTTTTTCACTGCTACACACCTCTTTGGTCTAAAAACTCTATTAACTTTAAGGAAGATACTTTTTATGTTAAGTATGTTCATTTTGCCTACATCACACAATTATTCGGTACTTTATCAAGTTCCAAAAAGGTAGCCAATTGATTTAATTCAATTAACCTAACCATTTGCCAATCATATCCTTAAAAATACTAATTCATCTGCAATATTTTCCAATGATAAAACCGACTATACCTTCGTAGGCTTGGATATAAATGCATACCTCGGTAGTACAATATAAGTTATTTTTGCTATTCTCCTCCTGCACCAGGGTTAAAGCCACAAATTTTCTATTTTAGCATTATGCAGTTCTAAGAAGTTTCGCGGAATATCCCAGCAATTCTTACCATGCTAAAAGTTACTACGCTTTTCTTTTAACCTTTCCAATTAGTTACTATTTAATTTTCAAAAATTCAGCTGTCTAACATCTTCTGTCTTCCTGTTTCCGTTTATCTAAAGTCGACATGTTTAAAACAGGGGGTAATGATTAAAATACCCGCATTTTCAACAGATTTCAAATCAACAATGTATTAAGACAGTGCTCAAGGTTTAGACTTAGTCATCAATTGTGTAAAATGGCCTAAACATAGAAAAGATCATTTAATTACTAGAGATATGTTAATGATTATGAAAAAAGATTAGTAATTGTAGACATCAGTGCGGATGTAGACGGGGCAATCTTTCGATATTTAAACAATGCTTCAGATAATGAAAAAACCCGTGTATATTACATGGGCCAGACTGTAGACAAACTCGAGGAAAATCGAGTTTGTCTATTTTTTATGAGTTGTACAATTTGGCCGTTGATTTCCACTCCAGGCACTCGCTTTCCGCGGGCGGTCGGGGAGCCTCCTCGGCTTTCGCCTGCGGGGTCTCCCCTAGACGCGCTTTTCCCGCAGGAGTCTCGAACACCCGCTCCAATCAACTTTGTCTTACCTTTTAGATAAACACTTTTGCCCTGAGTCGCTTTTTTTGTTTTAAATAGAAGTATTAAAACTTGAGGTGATGAGGATGCTTTCTAAACATGATTCTATTCAGCGAGATCAACTTGAAATGATTACGTTAGATCAACTGGTGCCACCGAACCATTTGGTTCGTAAAATGGAGGCTGCCATTAATTTAAAGAAGATGGCCAATTGGACTTGGGGAGGTCCAAAAATGGCCTAACATAGTGGGCTCGTAGAGCCCCAATCTCTTAACTTCAGGCAAAAATTCAAAGGGAATCTCAAAAAGAGGTTCGGAATTTTTTAATTCCGAACCCCTTTTGTCTACAAACTGACCCGTGTATATTACACGGGCCTCTCCATTATTTCAAATCCATTGGATTATATAATTCCACGTCAGGATTTTTATCTTGGAACCAACGAAGTGCAAATTCGTTTTCAAATAAAAATGCATATTTATCAAACCGGTCTTTAACAAGAATGCTTCTTGTGCTATGAAGATTTTCATCCAGCTTTTCATCTTCAGCCCAACGTGTGATCTTACTGCCCATGCGCTCCATCACGACTTCAACATTGTACTCATTCCTCATTCGATGCTCGAATACTTCAAATTGAAGTTGCCCAACCGCACCAAGCAGGTATTCTTCCATCCGAACCGTTTTGAAGAGCTGAATTGCCCCTTCTTGTACAAGTTGGTTAATTCCTTTATGGAAATGTTTCTGTTTCATGACGTTTTTAGCTGTTACCCTCATGAATAGTTCCGGTGTAAACTGCGGTAGCCTTTCAAACTGGAACATGTCTTTGCTTGTTGTAATCGTATCGCCGATTTGGTAGTTCCCGGTATCATATAAACCGATGATATCCCCGCTTACGGCTTCGTTTACGGTGTTCCGATCATCTGCCATGAATTGAGTAGACGAAGAAAGGTTGATTGGTTTCCCTGTCCTGCTCAAGTTGACACTCATTCCACGCTCGAATTTACCGGAGCAGATACGAAGGAAAGCAATCCGATCACGGTGTTTCGGATTCATATTCGCCTGTATCTTGAAAATGAAGCCGGAAAAATCATTACTGACAGGACTCATTTCACCTGATGTTGTCATCCGTGCTTGTGGGGCTGGTGCAAATTTCAGATAAGCATCCAAAAACGTCTGAACACCGAATGTCGTTAAAGCACTTCCGAAAAATACGGGACTAAGTTTTCCATTCGCAATGTTTTCTTCAGAGAATTGGTTACCCGCTTCCGTCAACAGCATGATTTCTTCCAAAGTTTGCTCATATAACTGGGAATCCTTAAGTTTATGATCCACTTCGAGTTCACCTTCGTCATTCAACGGAAGGAAACGCTCATCCCCTTCAGTTTTGAATTGTTCAATCCGATTATTGAACCTATCGTAAATACCCACGAAGTCTTTTCCCATTCCAATCGGCCAGTTCATCGGGTATGTTTCAATCCCCAATACCTCTTCAAGTTCGGCAAGCAATTCGAGCGGCATTTTACCTTGTCGGTCCATTTTATTGATAAAAGTGAAAATCGGGATACCCCTCATCCGGCATACTTTGAATAATTTAACCGTCTGATCCTCGATCCCTTTTGCCGAGTCGATGATCATCACGGCGCTATCAACAGCCATCAGTGTACGATATGTGTCTTCACTGAAGTCTTGGTGACCTGGTGTATCGAGAATATTAACACGGAAATCATCATAATCAAATTGCATGACCGAGGATGTAACGGAAATTCCCCGTTGCTTCTCTATCTCCATCCAGTCACTTGTAGCATATTTCCCTGTTTTTCTTGCTTTAACTGTTCCGGCATCACGAATCGCACCACCAAACAGCAATAATTTTTCTGTTAAAGTCGTTTTCCCGGCATCCGGGTGAGAGATGATTGCGAAGGTCCTTCGAGAGTGAACCTCGTCTTTTAATGTAGTCATAAAATGTTCCTTTCATTATTGGAGTCATCAATAAAAAATATATAGGGGATTTATCGTAATTTTTACATTGGAATGGCAACCTTTCTTTGTATGCAGCAAAGATCCTGATCATACACAATATATGTAAGAAGCAATATATCATAAGGCTTAAGCCTTGGCTACTCGGCATTCATTTCAATCAACCTTACTATTTTAACACGATATGAAGGAAAGATGTAGAGGTGAATGGAACACTATAAAAGGATTTGTTCAGATAGCAAAACAAAAGACGCTTAATCAGCGCCCCTTACCCGAATTCTTATGATTATCGTTCATTATTTCATTGTTTTTCGAACTTACCTTGCTGTTTTCATCGCTTTTTGATTCCGTTTGTTTTTCCATCGTTTCTTTACTTCTTTGAATATGATGGGAGCAGCAAATATGAGGGCCCTTTTTAATAATTTCTTCATTTATCCATCAGTCCTTTCTTCCTTATCCTATACCCGATTATTTTAATTTCAACCATAAAGGCTTTTCCTTTTGGTCATGGCATTCCCGTCAAATTTCAAACTAGGAGAATTCTGCACGACAATACCGTTATACTTCCCTTTATAAAACCTCCCTAATAATATTTTTCCCAATTCACAATGTATAAATTACTTCCATTTGTTTTATCCTTTATAAAGGTGGGTATATACTAAAAAACTGGAAATTGTTCCAGAGGTTAGTGGGTTGATTTTTACTTTAGGCTTTCACACATTATCAAGCATCTTCGTATGATACTTTAACTTGAATGTGGATGCTTGATAATGTGTGAATTGATTTTCCCATCCAGGTAAAATCATCACCATTAATATTTTTTAACTTTTTAGGAGGATTCATAGAATGACAGTAACAGGTAAGGTAAAATGGTTCAATAGCGACAAAGGATTTGGATTTATCGAGGTACCAAACGAAGATGATGTATTCGTACATTTTTCCGCCATTCAGGGAGAGGGTTTCAAGAGCCTTGATGAAGGTCAAGAGGTTGAATTCGAGATCGAAGAAGGAAACCGCGGACCTCAGGCTAAAAACGTCGTAAAACTTTAAAGTAAAGTAACACAAAAATAAGTCTTATGCATTGCAAAAGGATGTCGCCCGTAGTAGGGCGGCATCCTTTTATATTTTATTCCTTTCATTCACAGTGTACAGGCGGCATATCTTTGTTCACCTTGTCACTCATTCGTTAAAATGATCCAAAATAAAGCCGGGAACATGTTCGCCAGAAAAACTCTTGATATCCACATCTCTGCTATCTTTATAATAAAAGGCAGCTGAATACTCTCCGCCCCAATCGATTTGGGCATTATCAATGGCCAAATCGATTTCCGGAGACGTGTTAATTTTCATGCGATTCGGCTTTTGTTCAATCTGTTGTACAAGTTTACTTTCAGAATTCGAATTATAAATTTTCGGATCCGTCTTTGCAACCAGAATATAAGAGATATCATCTGCCATTAACCGCGCTTCTTCCGCTTGTCCGGAATTTTCCATCCATTTTGAAAACTGAGTATAAGAAGAGTCCCAATTCAGATAAATGATTTTATTATTATTCAAAAGAATGTCAATGGAAGCATATTCACCAAATGAGGATGTCATTTGGGTGAACGACTGATTATTCAGGTCCTCCGACAAAGCCTGCACTGCTTCGTCCAGCTGTTGACCATCTGTAATCGTTACTGATTTTTCCACTTGTCCGCTCGCCGTTATCTTGATTTTAGAAACGTCTTCAGCGGAAACATTCAATAACTCATTAACCGTTTTTTTATATTCACTCGATTCATAAATTTTCGCCAAAAGCGGAAGGTATAAGTCATAGTTTTGCAAATGATACTCCCTCGCCAACCGTCTTCCATTCTTGAGTTCATACATCAGAAATATGGATTTTCCATCATCCAATTCACCAATTGAAACTTTTTTTCCCTTTTCGATAATTTGCTGATGCAATAACCTGATCGCTTCTTTATTTTCCTTCTCTTTAAGATAAGTGGGTGCATTATCCAACGTGTCATCATCAAAAAATAAAGGAGCATCGCCAATATATATTTGGTTAATCATCTTTTCATCAGGAATCTTGGACATATATTGAATGGGGTCTATTTTTAAAATAAGTGCCAGAACAATAATAAACACTGTGAATGCTGTATAACCTTTCAGGTTGAGCCGTATTCGCCAAGTCTTTTGCAGGACGATTTCCCCTAAATAATATCCAAGCAAAGAACCAACGATATATCCGAAGAAAATCCAGCCTGGTTTGCCTGTCGTTCCGCTAAAATAAAGCCCTGTCAGCAGCATCATGCATAGAGTCAGTCCGAATTTAAATAATGGCTTTATCTTAGGGAAAACAAATGCCTGCGATACATGCTCCAGCTTTCTCCTCTCATATAGAAAAAGAGAACTAAGCAGAAAAAGAAGGGTCAATATACTGTAGATTAATATATCAACTGAGAAAAAAGTGATTTTTTCCATCTCCGTTGCAGCTAATAAGGGTGAAATGGCATTCATATTGGCACTAAGATAATAATCTGCAGAAAATCCTGCTATCAAAAACTTCACATTGGCTGCAAACAAGACAAACAATCCCACCGGCAAAGCTAGAAAAATATATGTCAGCAAGCCTTGCAAGGCCGATAATCCCGTCACCATTCCAATTAAAACGGCAACAGAAAAGATCAAAGCTTCCAAAATAAATGTAATCCCCATCCAGGACCAAATATCCGGAATGGTATAAAGCCTTTCTATGTCTATTGCAGAGTGGAATAATATCAAGATTGAACCTGTAAGTAAAATAGGCAAAACTATGAAGCCCATTCCCGTCCCAATCATATGAAAAAAGATGTTTCGTCTAGTAATAGGTAAACTATGAATAAAATCGGAAGCTTGTTTCATCTGTAAAAACCGAAAGAGGAAGATGGCAAATAATACTGGAATAACGATGACCAAGACATATTGAATCATCTGCTGACTGGAAAAAAGGTTTTCGAACTCAACATATTCATTATTCTCATTCAAAATAATCGTTAACATTTCCAGTGGCAGTGCAAATATTAGGCCGACGAAGTATAGGAAGCCAATCCAGCCAGTGCTTCTGAAAATATAGATAATCAATTCTTCATTAAACCAGGTTATTCTGGATGACATAACCTATATCCCCCATTTCATAAATGAATATCTCCTCTAGAGTAAGGGGGAGAATATCGAATATTTCAGGCTGAAATTGATTAAAGTGCGATTTAATCACGGATTCTGCACCTTTAACAATGCAAACGATCACACTGCCGCGCCTTTCCTTGTTAAGAATTTGAATTCCACGGTATAAACCATGGGGGATTTTATGTTTAAAGGCAATTTGCACTTTATGTACATCTGCTTTTAAGTCGTCCAAATCCTTTTGGATAACAAGCTCTCCCTTATGCAATATCCCTACATGGTCAGCTAAATCTTCAATTTCCCGGAGATTATGAGACGATATTAATACCGTCATATCCCTTTCCGAGACATCCTGAATCAACAACTGTCTCACAATTTTACGCATGACCGGATCTAACCCATCAAACGGTTCATCTAGGATGAGAACTTCCGGCATCGTCGAGAGTGCGAGCCAAAAAGCAACCTGTCTCTGCATACCCTTTGATAGTTTATGTATTTTATATTGGAAAGGCATTGAGAAAACTTCTTGTAATTGGTAAAAACGTTCTTGATTCCAATCACTATAAATATGGCTATAAAAACCTGCCATTTGCATGATCGTATAGTTAGCCAGGAAATATGGCGTATCAGGGAGGAAGAAACAACGATTTTTCACTTCACGGTTTTCAAACACAAATGATCGATCAATAGAGACTTCACCGGAATCCTGTATCAGATTGCCTGAAAGCATTTTTAATAGAGTCGTTTTCCCCGCTCCATTGGAACCTAATAACCCGAATATGGAGCCTTTTTGTATGACCAAGGTGACGTTCTTGATTGCTTCTTTTCCCTCATATAATTTACTCACCTGTTTTATTTCAATCATGAATCTCCCCCCTTTGCCAATGGACTGATTTCTTTTACTAATCTATAAATTTCATGTTTATCTATCCCGATATACAGAGCTTCAGCGAGAACCTTTGCAAGCTCATTTCTGATCTTTTCTTCATTCAATGAATTTTTCAAAGATTTAGGAGGTGCTACAAAATTCCCTTTGCCTGGTAAAGTATAAATATACCCGTCGAATTCAAGCTGCTTGTATGCTTTTTGGATTGTATTTGGATTGATGGTCAATTCCTGAGCCAATATTCGAATGGATGGGAGCTGATTATGTGCCTGTAAAACTTCATTGATCATTAGTTCCTTAAACTTATCCATCAATTGCTCATATATCGGCTTTCTGCTTTGTACATCCAACTCAAACATCATCAACCCTCCTTGAACATTGGGTGTATTACACCTTCTAATACAGTTCATTATAAAACAATTTCTTCCAATTTAAAACCAATTAATAACCAAATTTCAAGCAATGCACTCCTATAAACCTCCTTTATTTTGTTTAATAAGACTTAAAGGCGGGAACTAATGATAGTAAGAATATACAAAGGAGTTGTTTTTATTGAAACCATTATATACAGCTAATGTTACCGTACACGGTGGTCGTGAAGGACATGTTAAGTCAGAGGATGGAATTCTGGATTTTGATGTGAGGTCACCTAAGGAATTGGGTGGTTCCGGTGAAAGAGCTACAAACCCTGAACAATTATTTGCAGCCGGTTATGCTGCGTGTTTTGACAGTGCCTTGAATCTTGTTCTGCAAAAAGAAAAGCAAAAAGTCGATACTTCCGTGACGGCAAATGTCACGATCGGTAAAGATGACGAAGACGGTGGCTTTAAATTGGCTGTAAGGTTGGATGTTTCAATTCCTGACTTAAGCAGAGCAGAAGCCGAAGACTTTGTCAAAAAAGCCCACATGACCTGCCCCTATTCAAAAGCAACTCGTGGGAACATTGATGTCACCTTGATTTTGGTATAAAGATTATGAAGGGAATGGGCCTTGCTCCATTCCCTTTTCCTTATTTCACTTCTTCCAAACCCTTCATTTTCAAAAGAAAGCCCAGACCAATTACCGCCATGATAATCAGTGACCCTAATGCCATCCGGCTCGCCAATGTACCGAGGTCATGGAAAACCAACGTAATCGTTCCATATAAAAGCGGACCGATTATTGAAGATACTTTTCCAGAGAATGCAAATAGCCCAAAAAATTGGCCCCTCTTCTCATCCGGGGTCAATTCAATTATATATGTCCGTGATGTAACCCACATCGACCCCAGCGAAATGCCGAACATACTTCCTGCAATCCAGAACCAAAGAGCGGTTTGGGCAAAGACCGCAATGAATAAAGCGACCAAGAGCAGAATTCCCACATATGTCACAGCTATCCGCGATCCCTTCGACTGTGTGATGTATCCAAACAGAAAAGATCCGGCAATACTCGATACTGTCGATACCAAGTAAAGCAAAATGAAACCGCTTGAAGAAAATCCGACAACAGTCTTGGCATATACGGCCATCATGCCAATAGTGGTCGCAATTGCATCGTTTAAAAAGAAATAAGCAATCATGAATGTAAAAACCGATCGATAGGATTGCATCTCTTTGAATGTTGATTTAATTTCCTTATAACCGGATAAAAAAGGTTGTTTGGCTTTTTGCTGTTTTGGGGTCTCTTTTAAAAAAAAGAATAAGGGAAGCGAAAAAACCAAAAATAAAATGGCCGTAGGCATAAAGGCTTCATGTGAACTCCCTTTACTTATGAATGGATAGATCGACAGTCCCACTAACGTTCCAAGGTAGCCTACCGCCACTCCAAAGCCTGATATAAGCGGCAATTGCTGTTTCGTGCCTAGATCACTCATCATCGTATCATAGAAAACAAGACTTGAATGATAGAAAAACTTAGCGATTACAAATAAAAGAATGACGATCGCTAAGGAAATTGGGATGCCAAGAAACTTTCCATCGAATGAAATCCCTCCAAAAATCCCCATTAAAAATGTACTTGCAACAGAAATGAGTGTAAAAATCATAATGTATTTTTTCATTTTTCCCGTTCTATCGATCATGACCCCGAACAGCGGGGAAAACAAAACAAGAAACAAACTGGCAATCGCGTTTGCGTAGGAGATGAAGGTACTGGCAATCTGATCTAGGACAGCATTTTCCCCTATCTGTTCCTGGAGGAAGAATGGAAAGAAAATCGTATTGATATTAGAAGAAAAAATCGTATTGGCAAAATCGTATAAGGCCCATGAAATAATGGGCAGGGAAAAAAATAAACCAAAATTCCCCTTCCACTTTTTAGACTTCGGTTTCACCTGCAATTCCATCAGCTTTCCCCCTTTATTGATACTTAAATTATAAGTATTCCATGCCTTTCCAATAAATCCTCTTAAGTCTGGATTGTGTTAAATATGTTTTTTTCCTATCTAACAAATAAAATTATGAAATGAAGCTGTCAAATTGCAAATTTCTTTTATTTTATTTAAGTTAAGGTAAAGGATAACGAAGATTTATTTTATTAATGTGTCTAAAAGGAGTGTGAACGGTGATTGCATTTTTACTTATTATCTCGGTTACCATACTTGTTTTGTTCGTCCTCTACTCTAAAAGAACAAAGAGTGAATTCCCTGGGAACTTCATTATGCAGCATTCCCCCCTTAAGATAGGACATCGCGGTGCATCTGGATATTGCCCTGAGAATACAATGGCATCTTTTAATAAAGCAATTGAATTGGGAGCTGATTTCCTGGAAGTGGATATTCATCTTAGTAAAGATGGTGTAATTGTGGTTCATCATGATCCCACACTGGATCGAACCACAAGCGGCAAAGGAAACCTCCGTGATTACACGGCGGCCGAATTAAAGGAATTGGATGCAGGGAGCTGGTATCATGCTCGTTATAAAAACGAAAAGATCCCCTTACTTAGTGAGGTATTGGAGAATTTCGGGTCTGAAGTTGGAATCTTAATCGAAATAAAACATCCATCTTCTTATCCTGGCATTGAAAAAAAACTTGCTGAAGAATTAGGAAAGATCCAAAAATATTCATCAGGGAATAATAGGGTTATGGTTCATTCGTTCGATTTGGAATCCATGAAAAGGTTTCATCAGCTAATGCCGGACATACAAGTGGGCGTTTTGATAAAACGGCGAATTAATGACCAAAAATTAAAAGAGATTGCAGAGTTTGCATCATTTTTGAATCCAAAGCAAACGATTATGAGTCCTAAGCTGCAAATGCGCATCCAGGAGCACGGAATGAAAGTGTATACATGGACCGTCAACAATAAAAAACAAATACACATGTTCAAAAAGATGAAGTTAGATGGTATCATCTCCGATTTTCCTGATTATTTTTTGGATTGAAACTTTGAATGAATTAAAAAATAAAGGCTGTTTTTCACATACTTTGTTGCTATTTACCAGGTAGTGAGTTGTGGTTGATTTCCCCTCCAGATGCTCGCTTTCCGCGG
>NZ_JBHZPF010000070.1:0-20622 GCF_042787975.1 Peribacillus sp. YIM B13482 | reverse complement strand
AGTATCGAATGAGAATCGTCTTTTTTTAATTTGATTTACCGTACTAGTTAGAAAAACGTGAGTTTTTCAGCAGCCTCGCTTTCACAGTTCCCCTTTTAGAAATTTTCCCAATGAACAATTAGAGCCAGTCTGCACTTTCATCAGCAAACCTTTGTAAGTCATTCATAAAAACACTTGCATGATAACCATCACAAACAGCATGATGAATTTGTAACGAGACAGGTAAGAACCATTCATCTTTTATTTGTGAATATTTACCCCCAGTTATAATGGGTAAGAGAAAATCTCCACCATTATTAATATTTAAATTAAATGCTGTAAAAGAACTCCAAGGGATCATAGATATCGGAATATTATTTTCTGGTACAGGAGTCTTTGGAAATAAACTACCCGTACCATTGTATTCTTCTACATCTTTTTCATACTGAGAATGAAATTCAGAAAACCTACTTACATTTGGTGACCATATGCTAGAAAATGTGTATGTCTTCTTATCAAAAATTGTATAAGAAGGCAAAATTTCTGACCAATAACCTAAATTCCCTTCTGGGTTAAAACTGGTTTTAAATTCTCGATGGGAATTAACTATATTTGTAACCATAAAAATAAACGCAGGATATAACTTATAATTCTTCTTCTTTAAGTTCTTCATAAGAACAGTAATATTAATTTCATTCGTTATACTGAACGTTGTTTGTTGTTGTAAATAGTGTTCGAAGTACTCTTTTCGATACCAATTTTCACGATCAATTATATTGAATTTCATATACAACGCCTCCTAATATGTTTTATTTGATTTAGGAGGCTATTTCCTCTGCTTTTTTCATGACAATCATCCTTTTGTAAACTAATTTACACCACCACATTATCAAGTATTCCGACTAAAATCAATTTACAGATATTACTTTCTTCCACTAACTGCCTCGCCCCTCACAGAATATCAAAAGGGGTTCGGAAATAATACATTCCGAACCCCTTTTGTCGACAAACCGAGGCATGAGCCCGGTAGATTACCGGGTTCATGCCCTCAAGGCTGCCTAATTAAATAAAGTGTCTAACTTTTTGGGTCACTTCAAAGCAACTCCCTTATTGAAGTAAAGCACCTTATAGTTTAAGTAGAAATCCTCACATTCTCTTATGTGTATTATAAAAAAGGATGGAACCAATGCGATCCCATCCTAAAAATCTTTATTGCTTGTGTTTCTTTTCCTCTTGGTGTTTATGCTTCTCTTCCCCTTGTTTGTGTTTCTCCTCTTGGTGTTTATGCTTCTCTTCCTCTTGTTCGTGTTTCTTTTCCTCTTGTTGTTTATGCTTTCCTTCCTCTTGTTTATGTTTTTTATCCTCTTTATTTCCACCAATATCAAATTGTTTATTTTTATTATTTTTTATAACTTGTGGAGCTTCTTCAGGATTTGCACCTTTAATGAACAGTTCATTATTCACCCGGTATACATCACTAGGCTGCTGGAAGCTACTTTTGTCTGTTCCAAACGCTTCCAGCATGGCCTTAAACATTTGGTGCGAGATTTTAGTTGTATTTCCATCCATATAATTACCTGGACCATTTTTAGTATATCCAGTCCAAACCGCCATAGTGTATTGCGGTGTATAACCAGCGAACCAACTATCATTTACCGAACCGGCTGGATATCCATATTGTGCTCTGGTTTTACTGTCAAAATTGGTTGTGCCAGTTTTTCCAGCCACATCTAGTCCAAGGACATTTGCTGTTTTTCCTGTACCAGATTTTACGACTGTCCGTAACATATCCGTCACCAAATAAGCTGTGTGATCATGCATAACACGTTTTGGCTTTTGAGTTAAATTAACAACTCTGCCATCAGGATAAACAACTTTACGAACAAAATGTGGTGTATTGTATTCACCGTTATTTCCAAAAGCACTATATGCCCCTGCCAACTCTAATGGATTAACTGTATTACTTCCAATCGCATATGATTCGTACACCTTATTATTATTAAAAGTAATACCCAGATTTTCTGCAAAGTTTTGTGCTTTATCCATCCCTACTTCTTGAAGGGTAAGGAGTGCTGGAATATTGTATGACCATTGAAGTGCTGTTCTAATCGACAACTTTCCGTGATATTGATGATCCCAGTTAGAAATAGATTGACCATTTGAGTAGGTTATCTCATGATCATTAATTTGGTGTGCTGTAGACCATTTTGAATTTTCAATAGCCGGACCATAATCAAAGACTGGCTTGAAAGTAGATCCTGGTTGACGTTTAATATCAACCGCAAAGTTGTTGCCTCGGAAGGAAGCTTTATATTGGTTTCGACCGCTTCCAATAGCTCGTACTTCTCCTGTTTTTGTATCTAAAAATACGAAGGCTCCTTGAAAATTTTCATTTGGATAAGAAATAATCTTATCGGTGTTCATTATTTTGTCCGCAAAGGTCTGAGCTTTTGGATCTAGCGTCGTATAAATAGATAATCCATCCGAACTGATATCTACATTTTTCAGCTTTCTTTCAACTTCTTTTACAACAGCGTCCAAAAACGCCTCGTACGGCATTCCCTGCTTTTTCGTTTTTGGAACAAGTCCTGATGTAACTGGAACCTTCTTTGCATCCTCCAATTGCTTTTTCGTAATATACCCTTGTTTATACATAGCTTCTAAAACAATATTACGACGATTTGTTGCAGCTTTCACATGTTCGGGTTCAGTGGGATCATAATAACTTGGACTCTGTGGGAGCCCCGCCAGCATAGCGACCTCTGGAAGCGTTAGTTTATTTAGATGATCGGCATCGATTCCGTAGTAATTTTCGGCGGCAGCTGCTACACCATATGCCCCGTCTCCAAGGTAGATCTTATTAAAATACATCATTAAAATTTGATGTTTGGAATACTTTTGCTCAAGCTGATAGGCCAAGCTCCATTCCTGTACCTTTCGCTTTATTGTTTTCTGAGGTGACAAAAAGGAGTTTTTAATGACCTGCTGTGTAATCGTACTTCCGCCTTGAGATCCGAAATCCCCTTTTAGGTTCTTGAAGATTGCTCTCGCAGTTCCTTTTATATCAATGCCATTGTGTTCATAAAAATGTGCATCCTCCGTGGCAATGAAAGCATGTTCCAACATTTTTGGAACTTGAGAATACGTAATTTTTGTCCGTTTTTCTTTACCATATTCGTAAAGGAAATTCCCGTTTTTATCGTATAATTTGGTAGAAAGCGGATCGACTAGTTTTGAAGCATCTATTTTAGGTGCATCCTTAATCATTGCTGCAACCGTAACTGCCCCTATTCCAATTGAAACAACACCTAACAGTAAGCACCAAAGTAAAACTTTTTTCAAGAAAGACCTTCTTTTAGGGGAGCTCTTACCTTTTTTTTGATCTTGTTTTGTTTTTTCCACTTGTTTTCGTTCATGACGAGAACGATACGTTTCTGACATTAATCTTCTCTCCCATATTCAAGGTTACTCAACAAAATTGAAGAAAACTATGCAAAGAAATAACCTTTTATTTACTCACTAGTCATTGATGATCAGTATGGTATTTAAAACAATGCATTTCATGCAAAACCTGGATATAACGTATTAAGGAAGAATTTATCCTATACTCTCCTTGGTCGGCTTTCGCAATAAAGTAATTACTTCGTACTATCTTATCTAATACATCTTGTAGAACGTCTTCCTTCTTTACATCTGGCCCTTTTATTATTTTTTCTCGTTTAATATCATTTTCCAAGGTATAACAAACAATAAATTTCTTCAAATTAAATCCCCCTTTCGAGAACCACTTCTGATTGTCTTAAGTAGGGAAACACGTCTACTTATTTGAAGCGAATAGTCTTAAAATTTATATACTGAATAAGAATGCAATTATCGACCAGCTTTGTCTTTCAAAGACGTTATACATGCAAATACCCATGTTGATAAAATGATGGATAACATTCCTACTATTTTTGAAAAATACCTTTGTGTACCATCTATAAATATTTCATGAATACCATAGATACAGCCTAAAAAGATCAAAGCGTGCAAATTTCATTTTTTTCAGTCCATTTATATTAATTCGAAAGGAACCTTAGTAATAAGGGGGCAAAGACATTTAATCCTCGATTCCCCCCTCTATATAAAGACCAAGTCTGCACTTTAGTCATTAAAAAAGCCACCAATTATGGCAGCTGGATTTTTCCCATTTATAAGCACATTCTCTTTTTCTATATATTATGTTCGTTTTACGTAATAACCTGGATAACATTCCTATCTATAGACCATAATAAGAATTATCCAAGAGACACCCTAAGGATCTTGGTGTTTGTCTGAATCCATCCTTGAAGCTTTTCAGGGTTGGTTTTTTATTTTTTTACTTTTCTTAGCTGAATAATATTTCTCAAGAGCGACTTAAAAGAGAGCTGGATTTTCAACCCGTCTTATGTAATTAATGAATTTACATTTTTAGTAAAATAAAGTTAAATTATAACATGAGTAAATATTTTACAAGGGGAAAAATATGAAAAATTCAAAGTTTGATTACAACCTAGTTACACTTTTACTTTTGCTATTTATAACTAGTTGTATAGCTATTCACACTGCTCAAGAATTTGGTCAATACGAAGGGGATTTTTTATTTAGACAAGTAACTTGGTATTTTATAGGTTTCGGTATGATTTTAGGAGTTATGTATTTGGATTCTGAACAAATATTTCGCTTGAATTGGTTTTTTTACTCGCTTAGTTTATTTCTATTAATTGCATTAATTTTGTCGCCTGAGTCAATAGCACGAGAAATAAATGGAGCCAAAAGTTGGTTTCAAATTCCTGGGATTGGGTCTCTTCAGCCAGCTGAGTTTACTAAAATATCTTTAATAATTTGTTTAAGTTACTTAATACAAAAACATCATAATAAATATGAAGACAAAACTTTGAAAACGGATTTTTTTCTATTAATTAAGATGGGGGCTGCAACACTTCTTCCAATACTTTTAATTATGAAACAACCAGATTTAGGTACATCTTTAGTATTAATGTGTATTTTTATAGGGATATTATTTGTTTCAGGAATATCATGGAGAATAATTGGTGGTATTTTTTTTATTGGAGGATCAATTGTGAGTGGAATTTTGTACTTAGTTTTTCTTCACCCTGAAATTCTCCGTTTAATGGGGATAAAAATATTTCAATTAGGAAGGATTTATGCTTGGATTGATCCAGAGTCTTATAAATCAGGAGAGGGCTTTAACTTAATCAAAGCCTTGCTTGCCATAGGATCAGGTGGAGTTTCTGGTTATAAAGGAAGCGGGGTATACGTTCCTGAAGCACACACAGATTTTATATTTAGCGTTATTGCTTCTAAATATGGTTTCCTAGGATCTAGTATTTTAATAACAATTTATTTCTTCCTTATTTCGGGCATGGTGAAGTTAGCGTTAGATGTCAAAAATAGTTTTGAATCTTACCTATGTGTAGGTGTGGTTTCAATGATTTTTTTCCATATTTTCGAGAATATTGGAATGAACATAGGTTTACTACCTATAACAGGGATACCCTTACCTTTTATAAGTTACGGAGGCAGCTCATTAATGGGGAATATGTTAGCAATAGGATTAATTTTTTCAATAAGCTATCGAAAAAGAGCATTTATGTTTGGCTAATTTGAAATAACAATAATTTTTTAAAAAGTGAAGTTATCAAAAGAAACCTACTAAAAAGAGGCCATTTATTTGTTATGAATTATTAAAGACACTAAATGACTTTAATACATTGTGGGTTTCTTCTTCTGTAATCCCAATATAGCGCAGGGTAACGGATAGATGCGAATGATGAAGGATTCGTTGCAACATGGCAATAGCCTCCATGACCTTGTAAAACCAATAGCCACACGTTTTCGGTAAGTATGATTGCTGACATGCTCTACGCCAGCGAACTCTGGAGTCATATTTAACTGCCGTTAGGCGAGAGTAAAACATTCTTAATCAACTAAACGGGTGCATTAGCTGAAGATCGGAGCTGTCTTTAAGTCAGCTCTTTTTTATGCAAAAAGGGGCTACAAGTATTGATAATTTCATATAATATCCACCTTTTTTCTATTTCCATCTATATAACTAGGGCAAGGAAATTTTTTGGTAATTTATAAAAGTGTAGCTTTTAAACAAAGTTTGATCAAATTAATCCAAGAAACCTGATAAATGAATAAATAGAAAGGACATGTTTTGAAAAAAGATTAATCAAAACATGCCCTTATACTATTTAATTGGATTATTCTATTCTTTTATATAAGTTGATCTTCCATAATGGAGCAACTACAAACTCTCTGGTAAGTAATGGTTATACAAATTCTACTTTTTTATCAGCAAAAACAAATCGCCTTTAGAGGCTTCTAATTTTGTCGATATCTACTCAGAATTTGTAGATATTTCTCGGGAAATTGTTGAAATTTGAAAATGGTTATCCCGAATAGTTGGAACAAGGAATTTCCACTTTTGATTTGGTTGCCTTAGGTTTAAATAGTTATTAACGAAAATTAACACCTGAAGATTGTATAGGGGACTAAAAAAGGGAATGAAACCTTTTTCTAATTGCAGTAATGTTTCGTAATGGGTCTTTTGTTGTTCAGTTTTAAGCTGTGACATATCGTTTGTCAGTTAGAGGTTCATTTTTACGCGTAGCTGCGAGTTCATTGGTTAATAACAATAAGATCTCTTTTAATTGAATGAGAACATGGGTTAAATATATTGTCATATGTATCGGGTATCGCTATCCCTTTTAAAAGCCTAACTTTGTCGATATCTACTCAGAATTTGTAGATATTTCTCGGGAAATTGTTGAAATTTGAAAATGGTTATTCCGAATAGTTGGAACAAAGGAATTTCCACTTTTGATTTGCTTCCATAATGTTTTTTTGTTGTTCAGATTTATGCTGTGACATATCGTTTGTCAGTTAGAGGTTCATTTCACGCGTAGCTGCAAGTTCATTGGTTAAAAACATTAAGATCCCTTTTAATTGAATGAGAACATGGGTTAAATATATTGTCATATGTATCGGGTATCGCTATCTCTGTTTCATTGGTTCCTTCTATTCTTTCTATTTCTTGATACAAGAGTCTTTAGCTCTATCGTTTAGAGGGTTGCTTGTATCGCGTAACGCTATAAGCGTTTCGATATCGGATTGAACGAAGATATGCCAATCGCCATCTTAACAGCTCCTATCCATTTCGCTCTAAGTTTTAAACATACCTTCGAATAGTGGATTTTGCCTCTCTATTTCTTATGCCACTTCCTTGGAAGAGGCTGCTCATTCATTCGGATGTATATCCTATCGTATATTGGACCTCCCTTTCTATTAAAGATGAAGGTTCTGTGGATTTATTTGTATGTTATATCGCCCAGCGATACGAAACACACAAAAGAACCGATCAGCCCCTTTCTTGAGGAACACTATTAAGGACATGGATCTTTCTGGAGTTGGAAACCGTTGTTTTAAGCTGAGACATATCGTTTGTCAGTGGATGTTCATTTCACGCGTAGCTACGAGTTCATTGGTTAAAACAATTAAAATCTCTTTTAATTGTTTGGGATTATGGGTTAAATTATCATATGTATCGGGTATCGTTATCTCTGTTTCATTAGTTTCTTCTAATCTATCTTTTTGTAGGTACACAAGGTCCTAGCCGTATCCTCTAGGGGCTTGTCCGTATCGCGTAACGCTATGACCGCTTTGATGTCGGATTGAATAAAGATAGGCAATCACCATCTTAAAAACACATATCCGTTTCATCTAAGTTTTGACCATACTTTTGACAGTGGGTGTTGCATCCCCATTTCTTCTTCCACTACCTTAGAAGAGATACTCGTTCATTCGGACGAACATAGCTTTTCTATTAAACCAAGTTATATCGCCCAGCGATACAAAACACACAAAAAAAAGAACCGATCACCCACTGTCTGGAGCAACTCTATTAAGGATGACCCTTTTTTTGAATGCAGTTTTCAACCGCCTCAACTCCATTTTATCAAACATGTTTTTTTTGCTTGCCTCAAATTGTGATTTTGTTTTAGATGCATATCGCTTAAACAAATCTCCAATGAATTTCAATTGAGCCTCTGTTTGCCTCTGGTAGAACTTGCGAAACATTGGTATCGCTGAGCGATTACATAGTAGGCACCAAATCCTGTAAAGTTGAAATACTCTTTCTTAATTCTGTGTTTCAGCTATGCGAATCATATATGTCACTATGCTTTTATCCATCATTATATATAAAAAAAAGATTTATCAAATGTTTCTACATCAATAATTTGCTTCTACAAATCATTAATCAGTTAGGCAAAAAAAACATGACAGTCACCTTATTTTCTGAATATGGAGAAAAGCCCCCACCATTTTTCTGAACGTTTTTGTATCGCTTCTTCTAAACGTTTATTAAATTCATTTTGTGAACTCCAGTCTTTTTTCTGTTCGTCCCGCATATTTTGTATTTCTTTTTGTAAGATTTCACTTTTTTGTTTTTCTTGCTGCAGCAATGTTTCGTAATGGATATTTTGTTGTTCAGTTAAGTGTTCAATTTTAGTATTAGTTCTTTGCGCTGAATTTCCAATACTAGAACTTATAACATGATGATCTTGCTGGAGCCGGGAAACCTTTGTTTTAAGCTCTGACATATCGCTTGTCAGTTGGACATTCATTTCACGTGTGGCTGCGAGTTCATTGACTAAAAACATTAAGACCTCTTTTAATTGATTGGGGTCGTGGGGTAAATTTTCATATGTATCGGGTATCGCTATCTCTGTTTCATTGGATCCTTCTAATCTTTCTTTTTGTTGAAATACAAGGTCTTTAGCTGTATCGTCTAGGGGCTTGTCCGTATCGCGTAGCGCTATAAGCACCCCGATGTCAGATTGAACAAAGATACGTCGATCTCCATCTTTCAAAAACTCATATCCATTTCTTTCTAAGATTTGACCATACTTTCGAACAGTGGGAGTTGCAATCCCCACTTCTTCTGCCACTTCCTTGGAAGAGAAAGCTCGTTCATTCGGTTGTATATCACGTCGCATATCGGACCTCTTTTCTATAACTAGTTGTATCTGTAGTCTACCTGACCTTAAATTTTCTGTCTAGATAAGTTTAGCCTATCCAGAAGTTGTTAGGGATACCGATAAGATTTCCTTTTCCTTTCTTCTGTTTCCCTATACGATTAGATCATCTATTCGCTTTCCTTACTTCTCTTGCATAGCCGCTATCTCCTATCTATCCTTATCCATTGTGGATGTTACACTTGGTTGGTCTTGGCGCCTTGCCCCGTGCCAAGCATGGGTGGGGTTGATAGAAATTCAACAACGATTAGGACATACAGATATTCAAACAACAATAAACTTCTATGCTCATACGACTGACTACATGAAAGAAAAGGCCTTCCAGCAGTTCAATAAACTGATGGAAGACCTTCACTTTAAAAATATTTACATGTTAAGGTGAGCATCCATTTTTAAATCCTGTTAACCCCCTATATTTCAAGGGATTTAAGCAATGATTACATCATGCCGCCCGTATGGTGAGAGTGTATAATATCTTTAACGATATGTGCTAAAAGTGTGTTATATCAAGGTTTTTGCTAATCAGTGGTGTAACATCTTTAACGAGATTTTATCGTTTTCCGCTTGATTGCGTTAACAAATTGTTAGCGTGTCTTTCCTTACAAACATTCTTCATTTTTCCTTTCGAACTTACCAAATAAAGTTTCCAAATAAACTTTATGCGAATGCCAATTAAAAATTAAAATCCATTTTCTATTAACCATTTCATAATGCTTTCTTCTCTTTTCTTAATATCATTATGCATGCTCTACAGATGGCCGCCAGAGCCTTGAGTGATCGTATTATCTGCAAGCTTTTCAATTCCGATATACCGCATTTTTATCCGCATCTTTTGATACAAGAGCAGGAAACATAGAATTGTCAATCAATGACAAATTTTTCACAAGTTTATCAAATTTATTCATCTCAAATTCATGAACGCTTATTGAGAGATGGCTGTTTCTTTTTTCACTTTCTATCACTGCCAGTTTGTGTGAAAGACTCCTGCTAAATCACGTCGTTCATAGGTATGGGCTCCAAAATAATCACGTTGTGCTTGCAAAAGGTTAGCATTTGAGATGCCTTTTCGATAACTATCGTAATAAGTGAGTGAAGCGCTTAAACATGGAAACGAGATACCGGAGTTTATTCCCTCACAGACAACCTTTCGCAATCCTACCTGGTAATCCGTAACCTTTTCGGCAAAATATGGTGAGATTAGTAAATTAGCCAGATTCGGCTGCTCTTGATAGGCTTCGCTAATGACGTTTAAAAATTCTGCACGAATGATGCAGCCACCACGGAAAATCAGCGCAATATCCTTTAAAGGCAAATCCCAGCCGTAAAGTTCAGAAGTCATTTTATATTGAGTAAAACCTTGCGCGTATGCACAAACTTTTCCCATATATAATGCTTGTCTAATATAGTCAATCCACTCATTTTTATCTAATTTTTGCTGATCGTTCTCAGGGCCTGTTAGAATATGTTCTGCATTAACCCGTTCTTCTTTTAAAGCGGAAATGTAACGAGCAAACAAAGACTCTGTAATAATCGATGCTGGTATTCCGTTATCAATAGCTTGCATGCTGGTCCATTTGCCTGTACCCTTTTGTTCTGCTTTATCAAGAATCACATCGATCAAGGGTAAGCCCGTTATTTCATCTTTTTTCCTTAAAATTTCAGCAGTGATTTCGATTAAATAACTTTTCAGTTCGCCTTGATTCCAGGTTTCAAAGATGCCAGCAATTTCATTAACTTCCAAATGCAGCTTTTCTCTTAAAAATGTATAGGCTTCGGCGATTAATTGCATATCTGCATACTCAATTCCGTTATGTACCATTTTCACAAAATGACCTGCTCCTTTTGGACCGATATAGGTACAGCAAGGGTCATCATTTACTTGTGCTGCGATTTTTGTCAGAATCGGAGCTACTTTTTCATAGGCGTCTTTATCTCCACCCGGCATGATTGAAGGTCCTTTTAACGCCCCGACTTCTCCACCAGAAATACCAATCCCTAAGTAACTGATTCCTTTAGATTTCAATTCATCATATCTGCGTTCAGTATCTTCGTAATGGGAGTTACCGCCGTCCATGATAATATCGCCTGATTCAAGATGAGGAAGTAATGAATTGATCACCGAGTCGATCGGCTTGCCCGCAGTCACCATTAGAAAAATCTTTCTTGGAGTTTCCAGTGACTGAACAAAGTCTTGGATTTCGTAATACGGATGTAGCGACTGACTGTCCAAATTAGCAACAAGCTGATCCGTTAAATCTCTTGTGTAGTTATAGACAGCTACTTGTTCCCCCTTACTAGCCATATTTAAAGCGATATTACTGCCCATGACCCCTAAACCAATGACACCAATTGTATTGAACATTTAATTCTGCTCCTTTTGTGTAAGAATAATAGGCAGTAAATCCCTACAATAAGTGGGGGATTTACTGCCGGGAAAAGCCTATACAAATAAGCTTAGTAATAGAATAAATCCTAATCCAGCTACTGAAATAATCGTCTCAAGCAAGGTCCATGTTGCAAATGTTTCTTTCATGCTTAAACCAAAATACTCTTTAAACATCCAGAAGCCAGCATCGTTAACGTGTGAAGCGATTAAACTTCCCGCTCCTGTAGCAAGTACAACTAGAGCAAGGTTAACGTCCGTCTGACCTAACATCGGAATAACTAAACCAGCTGTCGTTAAAGCAGCTACGGTAGCAGATCCTAAGGAAATACGCAGGATTGCCGCGATGATCCAAGCAAGCAGGATTGGTGATAATGATGTTCCTTTGAATAATTCAGCTACATAGTCACCTACACCGCCGTCGATCAATACTTGCTTGAAAGCTCCGCCGCCCCCTATGATTAAGAGCATCATTCCTATATGCAAGATTGCTGAGGTACAAGATTCCATAATATCTTTCATTGGAATCTTTCTTGCTAATCCCATTGAATAAACCGCAAATAATAAGGAAAGCAACATGGAAGTACCGGCTTCGCCAATAAAACGGATAGCTGCCAGTAAACCATTATCCTCAAATCCCATTGTTTTTTGCATCAAAGTGATAATCGTAGCAATTGACATTAATATAACCGGAAGTAAAGCGGTAAATACACTGATTCCAAATCCAGGTGTGTCTTCAAGTTTAAAAGATTTTTGTTCTCCTAAAGAGGCAATGCTGCCTGTTTTCGTAAATGAGTCAGGTACTAATCTTTTAGCTATCTTTGTAAATACTGGTCCAGCTAAAATAACGGTTGGTACCGCAATGATGAAGCCGTACAGTAAAACCTGACCAATGTCTGCACCATATTCACCAGCGATAACGGTTGGTCCCGGGTGCGGCGGTAAGAAACCGTGAGTCACGGATAATGCCGCTACCATTGGAATACCAAGATATAATATCGAAACTTTTAATTCTCTTGAAATCGCAAATACGATTGGAATTAATAATACTAATCCCACTTCAAAAAATAACGCGATACCGATAATAAATGATGCTGCTACGACTGCCCATTGAATATTCTTTTCACCAAATTTTTTAACAAGGGTCATGGCAATGCGCTGCGCGCCGCCTGAATCTGCGATTAACTTACCCAACATCGCTCCAAGTCCAAAGATTAACGCTAAGTGACCAAGTGTTCCGCCTAATCCTGCTTCAATGGTTTTGACAATTCCATCAAGTGGCATCCCAAGTGCTAAAGCCACTCCAAACGACACAATGATTAAGGAAATAAAGGTGTTTAATTTTAAGCCCATTATTAAAATTAATAAAGCGACAATTCCTAAAGCGACAATAACTAATGGCATCGTAATTCCTCCATGTCTTTACTTTGCAGCATTTATTAAGTTTCTTTGATAATTCGCAACCTGTGTATATTCGTTTTCCAATACCCTTGATAGGTTAATAAAAATCGGCAGTAGTTGCCTATATTCTTTTACAGAATCAGCTATCGGTGTGTGCTTGTGGGTATTGCCTATCATTTCTGAAACTACTTCGAAGGACTCAATTTCCCCGGTGGCATATAACCCCAATATACAAGCACCCAGGCAGGAACTTTCGTAGCTTTCCGGAACCACGACTTCCGATTCGAAGATATCAGACATCATTTGCCGCCAAACAGCCGACCTAGCGAAGCCACCCGTAGCTTGAATTCGGGTCACGGGACCGTCCATGCATTCGGTTAAGGCTAAAAATACTGTGTATAAATTGTAAATGACTCCCTCTAGAGCCGCTCTAATCATATGTTCTTTCTTATGCGACAGTGTTAATCCGAAAAATGAACCCCGTACGTCCGGATTCCATAATGGTGCGCGTTCACCTGCAAGATATGGTTGGAATAACAATCCATCAGCCCCTGGTCTTACACGTTCTGCAATCTTGGTTAAAACTTCATAAGCGTCGATTCCGAGTCTTTTAGCTGTTTCTACCTCAGATGAAGCAAATTCATCGCGAATCCAGCGAAGGACCATCCCGCCATTGTTTACCGGCCCGCCAATCACCCAATGCTTTTCCGTTAAGGCATAGCAAAAGATTCTTCCTTTTTCGTCTGTTTTCGGCTCGTCAATAATCGTCCGAATCGCACCGCTTGTCCCAATCGTAACAGCGATTTCACCTTTCCGGATAGCGTTTACACCTAGATTTGAAAGAACACCATCACTTGCCCCAATGACGAAAGAGGTTTCTGGGTCAATCCCAATTTGTTTGGCTAAATCCGGATCACAGTTGTTAAAAATCTTTGTTGTTGGTACGAGCTCAGATAATTGACCACGCGTTATTCCAGCAATTCTTAGGGCTTCCTCATCCCAATCCAAATTTTTGAGGTTCAGCATGCCCATGGATGACGCAAGGGAATAATCGACAACATATTGATCAAAGAACTTTTTAAAGATATATTCTTTAATCCCGATGTACTTTTTAACATTGGTTGCAATCTCTGGGCATTCATTCACAATCCAGGTGATCTTGGATAATGGTGACATCGGGTGTATAGGTGTTCCGGTTCGTTTGTAAACTTCATGCCCATCTAATTCATCTTTTATTTTATGGGCCCAAGCTTCACTGCGATTATCTGCCCAAGTGATACAAGGGGTTAGCGGCTGGTCATTTTCATCCATAGCTATAACACTATGCATCGCACTGCTAAATGAAATGAATGATAGTTTTTTATCTGAATGCTGTTTCGTTATATTTGAAAAGGCTTTCAAAACAGCCTGAAAAATCTCCTCAGGGTCTTGTTCCGCCGTTGTCATATCAGGTGTGTAAAGAGGATAACCAATATTCTCTTGCTGAATGACATCTCCTTTTTTCGTAAATAATACAGCTTTTGTACTTGTTGTACCGATGTCTACGCCTAACATATAGCTAGTCATTTTCTTGTTCGACCCCTTTTGAAAGCATCTGTTGGGACATCCATAAGTCTTCAACTTTCTCTTGAACATCATCAAAATTTTTATGTAACGACTTAATCATAAGGTCTCGATCTTTTGTTTTGATCGCATCAATATAAAGTTGATGATTATTTATGATCCGTGTAAAGTCTTCATACTTTTCTTTAAAACGACTCCGCATGGATAGAAGAATCAAACTTTCCATCACAGATTTTAAATTATCCCAGATCATCAGGATGTAGGAATGATTGATGGACCGAATAATTGTTTCATGGAATATGACATCCTGATTGGAAAACTCATCAGCATCTCGGTACTTTATGGAAATTTTCATCATTTCTAATATTTTACTAAGTTCCATTACTAATTCATTCGTGTCCATTCTTACTAGCCGTTCAAATACAAACGTCTCGATGAGTAAACGCACATCATAAATTTCTGCATATTCTTTTTCTGTTAAACCAATGACAACCGCACCCATTCTTTCTAATCGGATGATATTTTCAGATGCCAGTATTTTTAACGCTTCACGAATGGGTGAGCGGCTAACACCGAAATCAGCAGCTAATTTATTTTCGGATAGGATGGTACCGCTTTCAATCATACCCGAAATAATACGCATTCTAAGTTCGGATGTTACACGATCACCAGCTGAAGCTTTTGAAAGCCATTTTACAGGATAAAGAAATTCCTTTGATTCGACCATAAATTCACCTTCTAATAGAGTTCAAGTACACTTGTATACAAGTATTATAATCAAAAAAATTAATAATGCAAGCGCTTTTTTTATGAATTTAACTAGATTCTCGTTAATAAAAGTCAAAGTTTATTGGGGAGTTTAGAAGGTTCTAGTGCAAAAATAATGAAATAGAAACATAGAATGGTAATATCCTGTTAACTTTGGGATTAAGCAGCTACTCCGAACAACTTATGAATCCCAATTCAACCTCATTTTGTGCAGACTTTGCCTGTTGATGAGATTGATTTTTTTAAACTATACGCTTACTTCGATACCACTCAAAATATAGGTGGCTGTTCGAAACGATTTCATTCCCAACATGGAATTTTGTCTTCACTGACAACAAATAAGAAAAGGCCTCCCATCAGTAGACTGTGGGAGGCCTTCTACTTTAAAGATATTTACATGTTAGGTGAGCATTCATTTCTGAATCCTCGTTAAACCCCTATATTAAGGGATTTAAGCGATGATTACATATCTATGTCGCCCTCATCATACTGGGCGTCAACCTCTGGGTTATAGTAAATCAGTTACATACACTGTTAATTTCTAAAGGAGGCATAATAACATGAATGAAACACATGTGAATTGGTTTGATGTAGGATATCAAATTACTATATTCATATTCATGGTTGCTTTAATTTCTTTCATTGTCTATTGGTAAAAAAAACGTAATAAAAAATCTAACTCTTAATATCCAAGTTTAGAGATATAGTGGCTCAAGACACACTGGAAACGCCTTTAAGGCGGTGAAATATAGCCAAAGTTTTTCTTTACTTCACCATCGATATCGAAATCAGGCAGTTCCCGTAAACAACCATCTCCTAATGTCCCTTCTAAAAACTCTCTGTTTTTATCATTCGAGGCCATCCAGTGTTCGCATTGAGCAATGGTGGCTAGTTCTTTTAGATGGAATTGTGCTTTTGAATGAAGAGAAAGGCTTTTCGTATCGATCGGAGAAGAAATTCAATCCTAGTTATTCTGATAATAACCGCTAACCACTGGTATTCAAAAAGTCCCGCAAGATTTCATTCTGCGGGACTTTTTTGTAAGATGCCTTTCTCTTATCAAGGACTATTTTTTATTTTGTGGTTCTGGAAGTATGGTAGAGATGGATAAAGGATAGAGGACATTAACACCAGGAATTAAAGATTCTAATGTCCTCTAAGGCTTAGCCAAAAAGAATTTTATTATTTCCGCTAAAGTTTAAATGTAAAAGTTACAGGTGTCTTGGGGTTACCCGTTATTCCAGAATATGGCCCATTTGTTGAATAAAGATCAGACAGCACTCTTCAACTAAACTGCCCCGTTAGCATTCCTGTAGAGCATTAAATATCGGCTTTGAAAAAAACAGAGCCCCTCAGTATGATGAGAGTACACACAAACCAAAACTCATCTTAAGGAGGAAGCTCTACTATGAATTTTAAAATGCAAAACAAACAAAATCAACTAATTGAAAGAATCACGAATCGTCATCTTGTTGTAGGAATTGATATTGCACAACAATTTCATGTTGCTCGAGCTGTTAACTTCGAGGAATTGTGGTCGGTCATCCTCTAACCTTTGAAAATAACGATGAGGGATTTACTAAATTACTAAGTTGGATCAAAGAACTTAAACGAATAAACCGTTTAGACAAAGCCATCGTGGGCATGGAACCTACCGGTCATTACTGGTTGAATCTATCAAAATGGTTATTTGAACAAAACGTCGATGTTGTTACCGTAAATCCGCACCTTGTTAAAAGGAATAAAGAGAACCGAGATAATACCCAATCTAAGAGCGATAAAAAGGACGCTCTCGTCATCGCTGATATGATGAAAAATGGCTATTATACATTCATTCATCATAGCCCTGAATCCATTGAAAAACTTCGAGTCCTTATGTCTAACAGGGACATGGTTGTTAAACGTCTTGTCAGCTCAATCAACCAACTAAATCGCTGGGTAGATATCGTCTTCCCTGAACTACGTCAAGTCTTCAAAGATGTTACAGCGAAGGGAGCTATCGCAACCCTTCGTCTATTTCCTACTCCAGTTGAACTACGTTCCTTACAGACTCAAGATATCGTTAAAGGATGGAAATCGGTGATGAAAAGACATGCCGGTATTCCAAAGGCTCATTCACTGATCGAACTAGCGAACAAATCGGTTGGTACTAAAAAAGCTCTTGATGCTTATAAACTTCATTTGAAGCAATTGCTTGAGGAATACGATCTTGCGACCGCCCAACTTGAAGCAGTTGAACAAGAGGTCACAAACATACTCGTACAAATCCCTTATGCCGAAAAAATACTTGCGATTAAAGGAATTAGCACGATTACACTGGCTGGTATTCTTGGAGAATCAGGTGATTTAAGTGGATTCGCTCACGGCAATGCTTTATTACGTCACGCAGGACTGCACCTTTCCGAGGCAAGCTCTGGGAAGTGGAAAGGCCAAATTGTCCTATCCAAACGTGGAAGATCTCGACTCAGACGTTTTCTATTTCTTGCGACGATGAGCCTAATCATGAATAACCCAGAGTTCCAAGCCATTCACGCCACAAATGTTAAGGTGAAAAAAACAAAGAAAATGAAATCTGTCATGAAGTTGTGCGGTAAACTCGCGAGAGTTTTAGTGGGAATGGCCAGAACTGGATCTGAATATTCCCCAGAAAAAGTTTATCCGATCTCTCAAGATGCAGCATGAAACTTGCCTTTTGATATCGCCATTCACGAGCATTGGCTTATTCGTAGGATTTCAAAGAAAGCACGGAGTACTGGATGTATAGAACAAAAGGGCAATGACCCGTTCCGTTAGCAATACCAGACTCCACCCCTTGGATAGGCATGACGAAGGAATGAAAGGGCATATAAATATGACCCGTTGAGACATGGGAGGGAAAGCCTCTGAGGGTGTCGTGGAGAAAGCGTGCATTATATGGAATATTAAGGGATTTAGGTAAATCCTCTGTTTCCATCTGCCTTCATATTGCCCAAACGGTCAAATCCCCTTTTATTCCCTAATTCTTACTCTACCCAGTGGAATGAAATCCTACGAATAAGCGAGCATTCGTAAGAAATACTTAATTAACTGAGGGAGTTCTATAAGATTTATTGAAGAGTTGACACAAACTGTGTGATGCTAATTCTTAGCAGATATATAAAATCACAGCAAGAATCCAACGATAATGTGAAATATAAGAACAGCGCTAATATATATGGTTTTCGCTGTTCTTGCATTAAGCAACTACGCAATGCCGCTTTAAACCTTCTATCAGCATTTGAAAGAGGGCTTGCTAGAAAATAATTTTACTCTCACACGATTACGTTGTCCCTATTATTTTTATACTTTACTTTTGTGTAAAGAAATAATTATTCTTTATCAATAGGGGAATGGATATGATCTCTAAATGTATCAACATACATATTACCATTGGCAGCCAGTACTGCATAAACAACATCATATTTTGATAAATTACGCTTTTTTAACTCTGATTCTAACCATGAAAACGTTATATTATTTTGTTCTAAATTCTCTTTTATTATTTCTCCATCCATAATAAGTTCAATAGGTAACTTCTGTTCAGGCATTACTGCAATCATCAAATCCTGTTTTGTTACGTTTCTAAATTGCGGCTTTTTTAGTACTGTTAACGTTCCATTTGTTTCTACTATTGCAAATAGAACCTCTTCAATGTTAAAAATATCTCTTTCCCTTAGTTGTTGATTTAAATAATCCAATGTATATCGCATTTTATTCATGTTTCCTTCTAATATTTTTCCATTTTGCATCACAATTGTGGGATCTCCAGCCAGAAATTTTCTTCCTTTTCTATTTTTTAATGAAATAACTGCAATCAGGAAAATAATTGCTACATATATAGTAAATGCAATAATTGTATGATGTACCTTAATAGAAGTATTAAAGGCTAAATTCGCTGAAATTGCACCTAGCGAAATTGCTGCAACAAAATCAAACATTGTCATTTGAGATATCGTTTGTTTACCTAATATTCTTGTTCCAATTAGTAATAAAGTGAAAGAAGTAATTGACCTCAAAATTACTTCGATATGTTCAGGCATTTCCCCACCCCAATTTTATCTATTTTAGTCATATCATATCCTTGATTTTAATTAATTAATTATTTATTTCATATTGTATTATCCGCTTTCACGATATATAAGAAAAAGACAGGTTTCCCTGTCCTCAACATTAGTATATTTCATATTAACTTTTCGATCCATTCATTATTAATAACAATTTCCACCCTCTGTTTTACCACTATTTGTGATCGGTTCACCTTGATAATTCTAATTCTACTCTCGGCCTTTAAAAGTGCTAAGGGAACTGTCCTCGCTTGCAGCATGATAGGTTCACTCTATTTATACATATTTTTGCTTTGCTGAAGAAGTTTGGATTCTCCTGTACGTTCCCATTCTTCTACTGTTTCATATGCTTTTTCGGGAGAATATCCTTTCCCCACAAGAACTCCCATTAGAATAAATTCTTGAAGAATGTGTGTAGCATTTATTCCTCTTTTAACATCCTCTAAACCTTCTTTAACCAAAAATTCTGTGTACTGTATCCATTCATCTGGAGTCTTGCCAGAAATAACTGTATTTCTATTGCCATGACCGTAAACTTCTTTCCGAAGCCACTGCATCTGCTTTTGTTACATGAACAGTACCAAACGGATGGTTAGGAGGAGCATAAATTGAGTAAAGTTTTAACGGGATATTACCTGTATTGGTTACATTGTGCCACGTTCCTGCAGGTATCATGATGGCAGAATCATCATAAACATTACTTACAAAGTTTAAGTTATCTTTTCTCTTTCCCATTTGAACAAACCCTTGGCCTTGTTCAATACGTAAAAATTGGTCAACGTTAGGGTGAATTTCTAAACCGATATCTTCACCAACTTTTAGACTCATCAATGTAACTTGCAAATGATTTCCTGTCCATAAAGCTGTTCGATAGGTATTGTTTTGTTTCGTAGCCTCATTGATATTAACTACATATGGTTTCGGTCCATAATCTTTTACCTCAATGTTATTTCTTCTATTTAATGATTGTACAAAACCCAAATGGTTAGCATCATTAGTATTCCAATAATCGGGCTGTCTTACATAGTTATACATTGGTCCATTAACATAATAAGGATTTTGATATTGATATGGATGGATATAAGGAACATAATACATTTTTCTCAACCCTTTACAGTTTATATAATTATCATATGTACTTGGTAAGGGAATGTACTTAACATTCAAGGTAAATTATAGAATGTCATTTTAGCTATTAAATTGCCTAATTGTTGAATAATTGTATTTTTTTATCTAATTCGAATGAATGATAATGTAAATTTTTATACATTAAAAAGACCACCAACTGAAGTGAACCCAAAAAGTTAGACACTTTATTTAATTAGGCAACCTTGAGGGCATGAACCCGGTAATCTACTGGGCT